>JAKEHP010000370.1 GCA_022614955.1 Candidatus Methylomirabilota bacterium | reverse complement strand
GGCGACCCCTCCTCGATCACCTGCCCTTCGTCCATGAAGATCACCCGGTGGGCCACCCGCCGGGCGAACCCCATCTCGTGGCTGACCACGATCATGGTCATCCCTTCCTTGGCGAGGTCGGTCATCACCTCCAGGACCTCGTTGATCATCTCGGGGTCGAGGGCAGAGGTCGGCTCGTCGAAGAGCATGATCTTGGGCTGCATGGCCAGCGCCCGGGCGATGGCCACCCGCTGCTGCTGGCCGCCGGAGAGGTTGGCCGGGTACGTGTCGGCTTTCTCCGGGATCCCCACGCGCGTGAGGAGGGTCATGGCGATCTGCACCGCCTCCGCGCTGGAACACCCCTTGACCCTCACCGGGGCCAACGCGATGTTCTCCACCGCCGTCATGTGGGGATAGAGGTTGAACGACTGAAAAACCATCCCCACCTCGGCGCGGAGGCGCGAGAGGTTCAGGGTGGGGTCGGAGAGGGAGAGGCCGTGCACCACAACCTCCCCCGACTGAATCGGCTCCAGCCGATTGACGCAGCGGATCAAGGTGCTTTTCCCGGAGCCCGACGGGCCGCAGACCACCACCACCTGCCCGGGCTCCACCTTGAGCGTGACATCCCGGAGGACGTGGAGCTTTCCGAACCATTTGTTGACCTGCCTGAACTCGATGGCCGGCGCCAGCATTCCCATCACTCAATGCCCACCAGGGTTTCACCAGTGGGAACGGTGTGGCCGACCCGGGGAGGCCCGTCGGGGCCGACGTTAGGCGGGAGCGCGAGGGAGCCGTCCCGCATGCGGGCCGCACATCATACTGACCAACACGGGCGGATCTCTATTCGTTCGGGATGCCTTGCAGCATAACGCAGGGGCGCTTCGCACGCAACTCAGGAATTTTCCTCGCCGCCTCAGGCTACTAAGCGCGGCGCCCCCCCTGCCTCCCCGGGGGGCCGAGGCGGCGGACCTCTCCGGCCCCGCAGCGGGACCGCCCCTTGCAAATCCCCTACTCCTCCAAGGACCCTTGTAGTACTATACGCGGCCAATATGGTCCCGGGGGGGGTGGTGGACATGCGGCGCAGGCTCGGCAACTGCCCGTGGCTGAAGACCGGAGTCACCCTCGCCCTCCTGGCGTGGGGAAGTGGCGCCGGACTGGCGCTGGAGCTTGTGGCGCCGCTCGGTGTGGACGAACCGGTCATCCCTGAGGCGAATCCCCTCACGCCGGAGAAGGTGGCCCTGGGGCAGCAGCTCTTCTTTGACCCCCGCCTCTCGGCCGACAACACTGTCTCCTGCGCCACCTGCCACGACCCCCGGAAGGGATTCAGCAACGGGGAGCGGGTGGGGATCGGGATCCGGGGCCAGCGGGGGACGCGCAACGTGCCCACCATCCTGAACGCGGCCCTGAGCGACTTCTACTTCTGGGATGGGCGGGCCGCGTCGCTGGAGGATCAGGCGCTCGGCCCCATCCAGAGCCCGCGGGAGATGGGCCAGAGCCACGAGGCGACCGTCGCCAAGCTGCGGCGGCTCAAAGGCTACCGAGTGCAGTTCGCCCGGGTCTTCGGGACGGAGGCGTTCACTATCCGGGAGGTGGCAGCCGCCATCGCGGCCTTCGAGCGGACCCTCCTCACGGGAGGTGCCCCCTTCGACCGCTACAAGTTCGGGGGGGAGACCGGGGCCCTCACGGCGGCGCAGGAGCGGGGGTTCATCCTCTTCCGGGAGAAGGCCCGCTGCGTCAAGTGCCACCTGGTGGACGAGTTCTCCGCCCCCTTCACCGACAACCGCTTCCACAATCTGGGCATCGGGATCGAGGGACCGCTCCCCGACGTGGGCCGGTCTGCCGTGACGAAGGAGCAGAAGGACTGGGGGAAGTTCAAAACCCCGACCCTGCGCAATGTGACCCAGACCGCCCCCTACATGCACGACGGGCGCTTCGCCACCCTGGAAGAAGTCGTGGACTTCTACGACAAGGGGGGCACTCCGAACGTGAACCTGGACCCGGACATCAAGGTCCTGGGGCTGACGGCCCCGGAGAAAGCGGACCTGCTGGCGTTCCTCCGGGCCCTGGATGGGGTGCCGGTGCGGATCGCGGCCCCCCCCCTGCCGCGGGAGTGAGGGGGGTGGCGAGGCACCGGAGCCGGCTTGTCCTGGCGGCCCTGGCCTGCGTGCTGGGAGCCGGCCTCGGCGCCAGGTTGGCACCGGCGCAGGAGGCCGGGCCAGGTGGCGGGGAGCGCCTCTTCTCCGAGCGGGGGTGCGCCGCGTGCCACGCCATCCTCGGGCCGGTGCCGCTCCTGCCCGTCACGGAGCGCGGGGCGGAGCGGGGCCCCGCCCTATGGGATGCCGGGAGCAAGTTCCGGCCGGCGTGGCTGAAGGCCTGGCTGGAAAGGCCGACGCCGATCCGCCAGGTCCGGTACGGCACCCTGGAGAAGGGGATGAACGCCCACCCGGCCCTGCGCGCGGAGGAGGCGGCGGCCATCGCCGCCTACTTCCTCACGCTGCGGGATCCAGGCGTCCCGGCCGGCCTCATCCCCTCCGGCCCCCCCCCGAAGCCGGTGGAGCGGCGGGCCCTGATTCTCTTTCTGAAAAAGCAGCCCTGCTACGCCTGCCACCAGGTGAGGATCCGGAAAGATCAGAACGTGACACCCCGGGTCGTGGGGGGGTTCACCGGCCCGAGCCTGGTGGAGGCGGGGAGACGCCTCAATGCGGACTGGGTGTACGCCTTCCTGAAGGATACCCCCCGCTACAGCCCGAACGGCCGGATGCCCTTCTTCGGCGACAGGCCGGAGACCCGGTTCTCGGAGCAGGATTACCGCGACCTCGCGGCCTTCGTGGCGTCCCTGGGCGCTCCCGACGGGAAGCGGGGGAACTGACGTGCGCCGCGCCCTCCAGCTTGGCCTGATCATTCTCCTCCTCCTGCTGCTTCAGTCGGCCGCTCCGCGGACGAGCGTGGCGGCCACAGCCGAGGAGAACTTCCGCTGGTTCTGCGCTCAATGTCACGGGCCGGAGGGGCGGGGGGACGGGGTCAACCACACGCCGGATCTGCCGGTCCAGCCCCGCAACCTCACCGACCCCAAGGACGTCGGGCAGTTCAGCGATGAGGAGATGGTGGCCACCATCACCAAGGGGGGCGCGGTGAATGACCTCTCGGCCATCATGCCCCCCTGGGGGGACCGGCTGAGCGAGGCGGAGATCCGGGAGCTGGTCCGGTTCATCCGGGGCCTGTGTGGCTGCCAGTTCGACCCGGCCCTGAAGTCCGCGGCGCAGCGGGCCAAACCGCCGGGGTCGCCGTGAGGGGGAGGAGCCGGTCCCTCTGGACGGTCCTGACGCTGGCGGCGGCCGCCTCCGCGGGCGGGGCGGAGGCTGGCACTGTCTTCGTCACCAACATCCATGCTGGGACCCTCTCGGTCATTGACACGGCGACCCGCGAGGTCACGGCCACGGTCCAGGTCGGGCGGCTGGCCAACCGGCTCACCCTCACGCCGGACGGGAAGCGGCTGTTTATTGTCAATGATACCCTCCCCGACCTCCGGATCCTCGATGTGGGGAAGCGGCAGGTGGTCGGGAAGGCGCCCGGAGGGCGGGACCCCTATAACCTGGCCTTCTCTCCCGACGGGCGCCTGGCGTACATCGTCAATAAGTACTCGGACAAGCTCGTCGTCCTGGATGTGGGTGCCGGGCGGGTCGTGGATGCCATCCGGGTGGAGGGCAATGAGCCGGTCAACCTGCTCCTGGTGAACGGGGGGACCGTGGCCTACGTGGCCAACGAGCTCTCGGGGGACATCTCGGTCATTGACCTGACCCAACGGAAGGTCCTGAAGCTCCTCCCCTCGGGGCGGTTCACCGAGGGCCTGGCCCTCAGCCCAGACGGGAAGACCGCCTATGTGGCCAACGGCGAGGAGTACTCCATCTCGGTCGTCCAGACCGCCACCCACGAGATCGTCCGGACCCTCCGGACCGGGACAGAGATCCACGATGTCCGGGTGAGCCCGGACGGCCGGCACCTCTTCGGGACCGCGGCCCACATCAACCAGGTCTTCGTCTACGCCCTGCCGGACCTTACGCTGGCGGCCAGGATCCCGCAGGGCAAGCGCCCTGACCTCCTCTGGTTTACCCCGGACGGGCAGGAGGCCTGGGTCACCAACCGGCACGCGGGCACCGTCTCTGTGATTGACGTAAAGACTCTCCAGACCATCGCGGTGATCCCGGTCGGCCCGAACCCGCACGGGATCGTGATCGTCCCCTGAGCCATGCCCCTCTTGCCGATCCTGGCCGCCCTTCTCTCTCTCGCCGCCGCCGCGGAGCCCGTCCCCGCTCCGCCGGGGCCGGACGGGGCCCCGATGGTCCTGGTGCCGGCGGGCCAGTTCCTCCGCGGGAGCCGGACGGGCGAGCCGAACGAGCGCCCGGCCCGGACCGTCTCCCTGGACGCCTTCGCCGTGGATCAGCTCGAGGTGACCGTGGCCCGCTTCACCGCCTTCGTGGAGGCGACCGGCCACCGGACAATCGCGGAGCGGGAGGGCTGGGCCTGGGTCTGGGTCGGGGAATGGGGGAAGGGGGGGAAGTTTGTGCGGACGGCCGGCGCGGACTGGCGGCGCCCGAAGGTGCCGGGGAGCGCCCCGCTGCCCGAGCACCCGGTGACCCAGGTCTCCCACCCGGATGCCGAGACCTACTGCCGGTGGGCCGGGAAGCGCCTCCTCACGGAGGCGGAG
>JAKEHP010000369.1 GCA_022614955.1 Candidatus Methylomirabilota bacterium | reverse complement strand
TGGGGTGGCTCGGTGAGGGAGAGGATGATCAGGCCGCGGCGGCACGGGCGGCGGGGGCAGGAATCGACCTGCACCCGCTCTCCCGCTTCTGGCTGGGCCATCCCGGCCGGGGCGGGCTCCTGCTGGGGTATGCGGGGTTTGGGACCCGGGAGATCAGGCAGGAAATCGAGCGGCTGGCCTCGGTGCTCTAGCTGACGGAAGGGGGCTGGGGGCGCTCCCGGTCGGCCTCGCGCGGGTCCGGAACGCTGCTGTTCCAGATGTCGGCCGTCAGCTTCCAGGCCCCATCCGGCTGGCGCCTCAAGCACATGACGTACTTGCCGCTATCAGCCGGCTCCTCCGGGGTGCCCGGCAAGTGGTACCGGCCGACCAGGTAGCCTAGGTCCCCTTCGACCTCGACCCTGAGCGTGGTGACCTCGAGCCCCAGATCCGTGCCCTGGCGCCAGAAGGCCCCAATAGCATCCCGGCCCTGGATCGGCTCCTGGTCGGGCGGCAGGAGCATTGCGTCCTCGGTATAGAGGGCCGTAAGTGCCTCCGCCTCCCCCTGGTTCGAGGCGGCCACATAGCTCGTCACCGCCGCCTCGATAGCCCGCCGGGCACCGGAATCCCCGGGCCTGACCGACCCTCCGCAGGCGGCCAGAACCCCCAGAATTACCCCCCCGACCAGTCTCAGAAGCCCGAAACCTGTCATTCTGGCGCCAATCTTGCTAGATTACCACGCTGTGTTCACCGGTCTGACTCTTCAGACCACTCACATCACCCGTATTTTGGTACTTTGTGGCACGCAGATCACGCAGACATTCCGCAGTTTCCACCCCCAGTTTTCGCCGGTCTCCCGGTCGTTCCATGCAGTCGCATCGTGATTGGCTTTTGGCCCAGCATGGCGCGGTGTGCGCCTACTGTGGCAACGATACCTCGCCCGAGGCGATCACCCTGGACCACGTGCGCCCCCGTCGGGGCCAGACCGCCTACGACCGGCCGGACAACCTGGTCCTGGCCTGCCGCGACTGCAACGCGGCCAAGGCGGACACGCCCCTGGTGGCGTTCCTCATGCAGCGTCGGGCGCGGGGGGTGTTCCTCCTGCACTACGGCGAGCACCTGTCGGAGCCGCTCCGGGAGTTGGTCCGGCAGGCCTCCGAGCGGCCGATTCTCGAGGCCTGACCGACCTCAGCCCTGCGCCTTGCCGGCCGCCGCCTTGGTTTCGGCGGACTGGGCCGGCCGGGCGCCTCCCAGCGCTTCCCGAATGATCCGACCCTGCTCGGCGGCATGCGCCGCCGGGTATCCCTCCGCTGGACTGGCCCGCTCCGGCCGGCCCACGTATCTCACCTCGACACCGGCCGGCGCCAGCTCCCGCAGCTTGGCCTCCAGATAGCGCCAGGCCCCCATGTTGAGCGGCTCTTCCTGCACCCAGACGATTTCGCTCAGCCGGCGGTAGCGGGACAGCAGCTCTCGCAGCTCGGTCCAGGGGAAGGAATAGAGCTGCTCCAGCCGAACCAGCGTCGGGCGATCGGTGGTTACCTTCTCCGCCTCGGGGAGAAGGTCGTAATAGATCTTCCCGGTGCACATGAGCAGCCGCTCGGCCCGACCCGGGTCGGAGGCGAAGAAGGGGTCATCCAGCACCGGCCGGAAATAGCCGGTGGTCAGGTCTTCCAGCCTGGACGAAGCCAGCGGGTGCCGCAACAGGCTCTTCGGGGTGAACAGCACCAGGGGCCGCTGGCGGCTCCGCTTGGCCTGGCGGCGCAGGAGATGGAAGTACTGCGCCGGCGTGGTGCAGTTGGCCACCCGGATGTTGCCCTCGGCTGAAAGGTGGAGGAACCGGGCCATGCGCGCGCTGGAGTGCTCCGGGCCCTGCCCCTCGTAGCCGTGGGGAAGCAGCAGGGTGAGCCGGGTGGTGAGGCCCCATTTGGCGAGTCCCGCGGAGATGAACTGGTCGATGATGACCTGGGCTGC
>JAKEHP010000368.1 GCA_022614955.1 Candidatus Methylomirabilota bacterium | reverse complement strand
TGGTGATCGTGCAAGGGAAGGTTGACCCCGAGGCCGTGGGCGGCGAGTGGCGCTGGACCGAACCGTACGCCGTGCTAGAGAGCGCCAAAGCCGCCCTCGGCATGGTAGCAATCGTGCTCCGCGATGAGCTGGCCCGACGCTTCCCGCAAGTAGATGGTCCCCGCCCCACGGCAGACGGCAGCGGCGCCACGGTCACCCTGACGCCCAAATTGCTGCTGTCGTCAGACTTTAATGTTGATCCTCGCCTCGAGCTTGACGTGGCCCATTTGTCCAAGAATGCGAAGCGGATGTTTCATCTGGAAACTTCGGCGGGGAAGGAACGACGCGGTTTGGGCGGCATTCTGAACTTCGGTGTGGCGGCTGCAGACCTCGCGACCAAGGCGGCGCACAGCACGGAGGTCCTAGAGTTTCTCCTCACTGCCACGGACGCTGTTCCTGAATAGGCCCCGCCTCTCGGGTCCGATTTAGGGGCCATCAGGGGAGGAAGGAAATCGCCATTCTCGCTGACGAGCAGACGCGGATCCTCGTCCAGGGGATCACGGGGCGCGAGGCGGCCACCTTCGTGAAGGACAGCCTGGAGTACGGCGCGAAGGTGGTGGCGGGTGTGACCCCGGGGAAGGGCGGCGCCGCGGTCCACGGTGTCCCCGTCTACGACACGGTGGCCGCCGCCGTGGCCGAGCACCCGGCCGAGGCCACGGTCATCTCGGTCCCGCCGGCGGCGGTCCGGGACGCCGCCCTGGAGGCTCTCGCGTCCGGACTCTCACTCCTGGTCATCGTGACCGAGCGGGTCCCCCGCCGGGACGTGGCGGAGATCCTCGGTACCGCGGAGGCCGGCGGCGCCACCGTGGTGGGGCCCAACTCCCTCGGCATCCTCTCCCCCGGGAAGACCAAGGTGGGGATGGTGGGCGGGCGGGCCGCTGATGTGCGGAAGGCCTACACGCCGGGGCCGGTGGGGATCCTGTCCCGGAGCGGGGGGATGACGACCGAGATCGCCAATCTCCTGACGCAGCACGGGATCGGCCAGTCCACCTGCGTGAGCATCGGGGGGGATCCGCTGGTGGGCTCGACCTTCCGGGACCTCCTCCCGGCCTTCGCGGCCGACCCGGAGACGCGGGCGGTGGTCCTCTTCTGCGAGCCGGGCGGGACGGCCGAGGAGGCGCTGGCCGAGGAGGCCAAAGCCCATGGCCTCCCACTCCCCGCGGTCGCCTTCGTGGCCGGCCGTTTCGCCGACGAGATTCCGGGGGTCCGCTTCGGCCACGCCGCCGCCATCGTGGAGGGGGAGCGGGGGAGCACCCGGAGCAAGATCGCCGCCTTCCGGGAGGCTGGCATCCCCGTGGCCGATGCCTTCCCTGACATCCTCACGATCCTCAAGCCGCTCCTCGACGCGCGGGCGGGGCGGGGCGGATGAGCACGATGGTCGAGGATGCCCGCGGGATCTTCATCCGCGTGCAGGTGAGCGAGGAGCGCTGCGTCGGCATCGCCGCCTGCGGCAGGTGCCTGCCCGCGTGCCCCGTGAACATCTTCGTCCCCCGGAGGGACCGGATCGGGGTCCAGGAGGAGGACGAGTGCATCCTCTGCGAGCTCTGCCTCCAGGCGTGTCAGCCCTACGAGGCCATCCGCATCGTGAAGCTCTACGAGCAGTGAAGCCGGGGGGAGGGACGCCTCGCCATGACCACGACGACTGCTGAGCAACTCGCGGTCTTCACCGAGTCCCTGGACGGGAAGGGCCTGCCGGAGGACGTCCGGCGGATGGCC
Source organism: Candidatus Methylomirabilota bacterium (assembly GCA_022614955.1). Lineage (GTDB taxonomy): Bacteria > Methylomirabilota > Methylomirabilia > Methylomirabilales > JACPAU01 > JACPAU01. Next base: position 2,573 of record JAKEHP010000368.1, on the reverse strand, counting down.
CGGTGGTGCCTCCTGGACTGGTTCGGCTCGGCGATGGCAGGGGCGAAGGCGAAGCCCACCGCCATCCTCCTCGGTGTTGCGCGCGAGCTGGGGGGGAGGCCCGAGGCTACCCTCCTTCCGGACGGCTCCAAGACCTCCGCCCCCCTGGCGGCGATGGTGAACGCCGGGGCCTCCCACGTGGTCGAGATGGACGACGTGCACAGGCAGGCGGTCTTCCACCCGGGCGCCACCGTCATCCCCGCCGCGCTCGCGATGGCAGAACGGGAGGGAGCCTCGGGGGCAGAGCTGCTCACGGCCATCGTGGCCGGCTACGAGGTGGGGATCCGCCTCGGGGAGGCGGCCGGCCAGCGCCACTACGACTACTGGCACACCACCGGGACCTGCGGCACCTTCGCCGCCGCCGCCGCGGCCGGCAAGCTGCTCGGCCTGGATAGGGGGCGCCTCGCCGCCGCCTTCGGCAGCGCCGGGACGCAGGCCGCGGGCCTCTGGGAGTTCCTGGTGGATGGCGCCATGTCCAAGCAGCTCCACCCGGCCATGGCGGCCCACGACGGCATCCTGAGCGCGCTGCTAGCCGAGCGGGGCTTCACGGGCGCCGCCCGGATCCTCGAGGGGGAGAAGGGCTTCCTGCGGGCCATGGCCCAGGGGGGAGACGCCACCCGACTCACCGACGGGCTGGGAGGCGGGACGTTCCGGATCCTGGGGACATCCTTCAAGGGCCACGCCGCCTGCTACCACATCCACTCCAGCATTGACGCCGCCCTTCTCCTCCGGGAGAAGCACCGTCCCGACCCGAAGAGCATCCGGTCGGTGACCGTCCGCCTCTACGGGGCCGCCCACCGGCTTCTGGAACCGGTGAAGCCCACGACGCCCTACGCGGCCAAGTTCAGCGTCCCCTACTGCGTGGCCACGGCGATGCTTCACGGCGGCGTGGGTCCGGACGCCTTCACCGAGACCCGCCTGGAGGAGGAGGCGGTCCAGGCTCTCCTCGGGAAGGTCCGCCTGGGCCACGATCCAGCCCTGGACGGGGCCTACCCCGAGCTGTGGCCGGCCATCGTCGAGCTCGCGACGACCGCCGGCACCGACACCATCCGAGTGGATATCCCCCGCGGCGATCCCAAGAACCCGATGAGCGACATAGACCTCCTGACCAAGTTCAACGCCCTGACTGCCGCTCTCCCGCCGGAGGACCGCCGCCGCATCGCCGAAACGTGCCTCGCCCTCGAAAAGCTCGAGAACGTCGCCGCCGCCCTTGAAGACTTGAAATTTTCCTCCTTCCGGCTATAATCCGGGGCGCGTGATGCATCCCCGGGAAGCAATCCCCGGCCCCCCCCCGGCCCCGCGCAGGCCGCGCGGCGGGGGGTTTTGTTTGCCCATATTCTTCTGACTTCTCCGCGGGGGTCGGCATGATCGAAGTAGATGGGCTCACCAAGTTCTACGGCCAGAAGGCCGCCATCGAGGAGGTCTCCTTCGAGGTGGCCAAGGGGGAGGTGGTGGGGTTCCTGGGGCCCAACGGCGCCGGCAAAACCACCACCATGCGGATCCTGGCCTGCTTCATGCCTCCCACGAGCGGCACGGCGCGGCTGGCGGGCCTCGACATCGGGAAGCAGTCGCTTGAGGTCCGGCGGCGGATCGGCTACCTGCCCGAGAGTGTCCCCCTCTACGGGGACATGACGGTCCGGCAGTACCTCACCTTCGCGGCCGAGGCCAAGGGCGTCCCGCGCCCGGAGCGCAGCGGACGGGTTGCGGGGGTCATGGAGCGCTGCCTCATCGCCGATGTCCAGGAGCGTCTGATCCGGAACCTTTCCAAGGGCTACCGGCAGCGGGTGGGGCTGGCCCAGGCTCTGGTGGGCGACCCGGAAGTCCTCATCCTGGACGAGCCGACCCTCGGGCTGGACCCGAAGCAGATCATCGAGATCCGGAGCCTCATCCGGGACATGCGGGGGGAGCGGACGGTGATCCTCTCGACCCATATCCTCCCGGAGGTCTCCATGGTCTGCCAGCGGGTGATCATTATCAATGATGGCCGGATTGTAGCCGTGGACACCCCGGAGAACCTGAACCTGCGCCTCCAGAAGTCCAGCCGGATCCTGCTGGAGGTGGAGGGCCCGGCGGAAGACGTGCGCAGGACCCTGGCAGGCGTGAAGGGCGTCCTGGCGGTGACCCCTCAGGAGGCGCGGGACGGCCGGCGGCGGTTCCTGGTGGAAACGGACCGGGAGCAGGACCTCCGGAAGGACCTGGCCCGTGCTGTGGCGAACAGCGGCTGGGGGCTCACGGAGCTTCGCCCCGTGGATTTGACCCTGGAGGACATCTTCATCCGGCTGGTGACGCGCGAGGAGGAGGCCTGAGATGGGGACGGCAGCCATCTTCAAGAAGGAGCTGCGGGCCTATTTCGCCTCGCCGGTGGCCTACGTCGTCATGGCGGTCTTCCTGGCCCTCTCGGGCTACTTCTTCTGGGGGTTTTTGTACCGCTTCACCATCTACAGCATACAGGCCTCGATGAACCCGGCCTTCGGAGGCGGCCTGAACATCATGGAGTTCGTCCTCGGCCCCCTGTTCCACAACATGAGCAGATC
>JAKEHP010000367.1 GCA_022614955.1 Candidatus Methylomirabilota bacterium | reverse complement strand
CGCGAGGTGGTCGTGAACATCCTTCCGGGTGACCCGGCCACCGGTTCCCGTCCCGCGCACCTCGGCCAGGTCAATCCCGTGCTCCTTCGCCAGGGCGAGCACGGCGGGGGAGTGGTAAGCCTCGCCCGCGGCCTGGACCCCGGGACGTGCGTGGGCCGCGGCGGGCGAGGAGGCGGCTGCCGTCGCCTCCGCCCCGGGTCGGTGGCCGGCGCCGGACCCGATGCCGGGGCCCGCCGCGGCTGGCGTGGTCGGCGCCCCCGCCGCAGCCTCCGCCTCCGTCAGGATGTGGGCCAGGACGGTCCCCACCGGGACCGTCTGGCCCGCCTTGACCAGGAGCGGCCCCAGCACCCCCGCCCCGGGGGAGGGGATCTCGACGTCCACCTTGTCGGTGTTGATGGCGAGGAGGGGTTCGTCCCTGGCGACCCGCTCCCCCTCCCGCTTCAGCCACGTGAGGACGGTCCCCTCCGCCACACTCTGCCCCATCTGCGGCATCAGGACCTCAATCGGCATGCTCGCGGCCTTCCCGCGGTCGTTGCATGATCCGCTAGTGGCGCGCCAAGTACTCCGGCCCAATCCTGACAGACCGCTCTGCCGCGGGTGGCGCCCGGCGCCACCCGCGGCTCGGCTGCCATCCTCGGTGCGATTCGTTGGCCCGGCACTAGAAGGAGGCGAGCTCCCGCAGCCGCGCCGCGATCTTCTCCGCCTTGGGGAGAAAGGCGTCCTCCAGGGGCGGGCTGAAGGGGACCGGGGTATCGGGCGCCGTGACCCGGAGGATGGGAGCGTCCAGGGCCCGGAAGGCGCGCTCGGCAACCAGGGCGGCGATTTCCCCGCCCAGGCCCCCCGTCTGGGTCGCCTCGTGGACGACGCAGACCTTCCCGGTCTTCTCCGCGGCGGCGACGATGGCGTCCACGTCGAGGGGGCTCAGGGTTCGGAGATCTAGGATCTCCGTCTCGATTCCCTCCTTGGCGACGGCCGCGGCCGCCTCCAGGGACTGCTGGACCATGGCGCCGTACGTGATCACGGTCACGTCCCGCCCCTCCCGCCGGACCGCCGCCACCCCGATCGGGGTCACGAAGTCCCCTGCGGGGACGGGCCCCTTCTCATGGCGGTAGAGGTACTTGTGCTCGAAGTAGATGACCGGGTTCGGGTCCCGGATGGCCGCCTTGAGCAGGCCCTTCGCGTCCTCCGGGGTCGCCGGGGCGACCACCCTGAGGCCCGGGGTGTGGACGAACCAGGCCTCGGGACACTGGGAGTGGAACGGGCCGGCGTGCAGCCGCCCCCCGTACGGCGCGCGGATCACCATCGGGACGGGCGTGCCGACCCGGTAGTGATACTTGGCGGCCATGTTCACGATCTGGTCGAAGCCGCAGGAGATGAAGTCGGCGAACTGCATCTCGGCCACCGGGCGCATCCCCATCAGGGCCGCGCCGATGGAGGCCCCCACGATCGCGGCCTCGGAGAGGGGGGTGTCAATGACCCGGTCCTCGCCGAACCTCTCCAGGAACCCCTTGGTGATCTTGAACGCGCCGCCGTAGACGGCGATGTCCTCCCCCAGCAGGAAGACGGCAGGGTCCCGCTCCATCTCCTCCCACAGCCCCTGCCGGATCGCTTCCAGATAGGTGATCGGCTCCATCCGGCTCCCCTCAGACCGCGTAGACGCCCTGGGTCACCCCGCCCCCGTCCGGGAGGGGGCTCTGTTCCGCGAACTGGACCGCGTCCTCGATCTCCCGCGCCACTTGCTCCGCGATACGCTCCTCCGCAGCAGCCGTCAGGACCCCGGCCTCCCGTAGCGTCCGCTCCAGGCGCTGGATCGGGTCCTTGGCCCGCCACTCCTCCAGGAGCCGGGGCGGGACGTAGGAGGCGTCGTCGTGCTCGGCGTGCCCCCGCATGCGCATGGTCTTGCACTCGATGAGGGTGGGGCCGCCCCCCGTCCGGGCCCGCTCCGCGGCCGCCTTCGTGGCGGCGTAGACCGCGAGCGCGTCGTTGCCGTCTACGATGACGGCCGGGATCCCGTAGGCCTTCGCCCGGTCCGCGACGTGGGGCACGGCCATCTGACGGTCAAGTGGGGTGGAGTAGGCGTACTGGTTGTTGTTGCAGATGAAGAGGACCGCGAGGCGCAGGACGGCGGCGAAGTTCACCGCCTCGTGGAAGTCTCCCCGGCTGGAGGCCCCGTCCCCGAAGTAGCCGACGGCGATGCGGGGCTCCCGGCGGATCTTGAAGGCGAGCGCGCACCCGGTGGCGACGGGGAGGAGGTCGGCCATCGGACTGATGAACGCGATGATCCCCCGCTTGATGTCGCCGTAGTGGACGTTGCCGTCCCGCCCCCGGGTGGGGCTCGTCGCCCGTCCCAGGTATTGGGCGAAGTACTCCCGGGGGGTGACGCCGCGGACGTAGTTCGCGCCGAGATCCCGGTGGGAGGGGGCGGTGACATCCTCGGGGGCAAGGGCGGAGGCGCTGCCGACCGAGATGGCCTCCTGGCCGTTGCTGACGTACACGCCGCCGAAGATGCGTCCCTGCCGGTAGAGTCGGATCACCCGGTCCTCAGAGCCCCGGGTGAGACGGAGGTAGTAGTAGATCTTCAACAGGTCGTCGGGGCGCAGCCCGTGCAGGTCCGCCACGGCGTCTCCCTCCTGTATGCCCGGGGGTCTCGCGCCGTCCGCCCACGCGCGCCAAGTATAGCACGGGCCCGCGCGCAGGCGGAACCGGGAGGCAAAAATTGCCGCCGTGGCGCGCGTCGTCGCGCGCGTCCCGCGGGCGGCGCCGCACATCCGACACGCGCGGGGCGCGCACGAGGAGCGTTGCAGCGCCGCCCGCGGGGGCCCTGGGCGACGCGGCGGGAGCGCGCGCGGGCCGTGGCACGGCGCTTGCACCTCTCGCCAGTACTTCCACAGGTCCGCCCTCCTTCGCTGCGGCCACCGCGCCGCGGCGGCGGGCGCGCCACCGGAGCCGCGAGGGCGTACCAGCAGCACAGTCCGAGCGCCGGGACGCGTCGCGAGGCCGGGAAAAATGCTTGACTCCCCTTCGGCGTTCACGAGTATACTAGGCCGGCTTTTCCCCGGGTCGCGCGAGGCAGTCCACCATGAGCCCGGTTACAAGGGAGGGCAACCGCTCATCGGAGGAACCGAGCGCGACGGGGCCGCGCGAGCGACTTGCACACGGAAGTGAGGGCAGCCCGGGAGCCGAGGACGCCAACGGTCGGGAGCGGGTCAGGGCCCGCCTGAGCTCGCTGCGACGCACGGTCCGGAGGCTCTCCGGTCAGCTGCCCAGGGAGGACGCGGTGCCGGCGAAGAGGACGGGAGAGTACGAGGCCGAAGTGGACGCCCTCCAGGCCCAGGTGAAGGCCCTCGAGGAGGAGGTCTACCACCTCCGCCGCCGCCTCGAGCAGGCCCCGCGGGAGTTCGAGTTCCTCCGGGCCAAGCT
>JAKEHP010000366.1 GCA_022614955.1 Candidatus Methylomirabilota bacterium | reverse complement strand
CGGCGGTGGGCCAGCAGCTCGGGAGCACGGCCGCCGAGCTGATCCGCCGCGGGATCAACATCGCCCCGACGCTGGAGATCCGGCCGGGGTACCCCTTCAACGTCATGGTGACCCAGGACATGGTCTTCCCGGGTCCCTACGACGACACGAGGCAGCCGTGAGGCGCCGACCGGTCGGGAAGGCCGTCCCGCCCGCCGGGGTCCGCACCTTCCTGGCGGCCGACCGGCACTTCCGGGCTGGGCGGCGGAGCGGACAGGTCCAGGCGGGGGACGGGAGGGGGAGCAGGAGAGGACAGGGAGGAGGGACGGGGGGGTGTCAGAGCAAGATAAAGCAGTACTGTACGGTACGGGTAAGTCCATGATTCTCCAGGCCCAGCGGTACTGTACTCCACGAGGCGTACTGTACATTTACAGTACGCCGTACTGTACCGGTACTGTACGAGTACTGTACCGGTACTGTACGTGGCTGAGCGCCGCTTTCCGCCGCTCCAGCTGCGCCCTCGGCGCCACCCTGCTACGGCGCTGGCCCCTCCTCGTGCTGCTCGCCTGCGGTGCGATCGTCGGGGCGACCTGGCACTGGGGGCTCCGGCTGAACACCTCCCGGAGTGAGCCGCGGGGCCTCTACCGGATGCTGGCCACCGCCCCGAGCCGGGGGGCGTTTGTCGCCGTCTGCCTCCCGCCGGACGTGGCCCGGTTCGGCCGCGCCCGCAGCTACCTCGGGCCCGGCGACTGCCCGGGCGGCGTCCAGGCGGCGATCAAGCGGGTGGTCGCCATCCCGGGGGACATCGTGGACGTGGGCCCTGCGGGGATCCGGGTGAACGACAGGCCCCTGCCCGACAGCGCGACGTCGGCCGTGGACTCGGCCGGCCGCCCGCTGCCCCACGTGCCGTGGGGCCGCCACGTGGCCCCCCGAGAGCAGGTGTGGCTGCTCGGGACGGGGGACCCCCGCAGCTGGGACAGCCGGTACTTCGGCCCGGTGAGCCTGGCCCACGTCCGCGCCACCGTGGCGCCGGTGCTGACCGTTGACTGACGCACGGAGGCGGCGGGCACGCCCGCGATGAGCCGGCAGGAGCGCGCATGCGCGAGAGACGGGACGAGCTGAGTCTCAGCGCCTTCCTCCGGCGGCCGGAGCGCCGGCGGGGGCCGCGGGGGCCCGGGGGCCAGCGCCGGCAGCGCTCGGCGCGGGAGCGCGCCCCGGCGGCAGGCCTCGCCCTGGGACCGGGGGCGCGCGGCCAGCGGAGCGCCGTGAAGGTGGGGTACGTGCGGGCGGGGAGACGGGGGGCCTGGCGGGCCCACGGGGCCTACCTCGCGCGGGAGGGGGCGCAGCGGGAGGGGGCGCGGGGCCTGGGGTTCGACGCGACGCGCGAGGACCTGGACGTGGCCGGGACCCTCGGGGCCTGGCAGGCGGCCGGCGACCGGGTCCTCTGGAAGGCCATCGTCTCCCCCGAGCAGGGGGCGCGGCTCGACCTCCGCGGGCATGCCCGGGGCCTGGTCGCCGCGATGGAGCGGGACCTCGGCACCCGGCTCGCGTGGGTGGGGATCGACCACCACAACACCGCCCACCCGCACCTCCACCTCCTGATCCGGGGCCGCGATGCCCGCGGCCGGCCCCTCACCCTGGACCCCCAGTACGTGCAGCGGGGGATCCGGGCCCGGAGCGAGGACCTGGCCACCCGGGCGCTCGGCTGGCGGACCGACCGGGAGATCGCCCTG
>JAKEHP010000365.1 GCA_022614955.1 Candidatus Methylomirabilota bacterium | reverse complement strand
GGGGCGACCCAGGAAAGACGCCCCCTAGGATGGTAGCACCGCGACCGCGTCGATCTCCACCCGGGCTCCGCGGGGCAGAGCGGCGACGGCGACGGTGGATCGGGCGGGGCGGTGCTCGCCGAAGGCGGCGGCATAGACACCGTTCATGACCGCGAAATCGGCCATGTCGACCAGGAACACGGTGGTCTTCACCACGCTGGAGAAATCGACCCCCGCGGCGTGGAGGATGGCCCCGAGATTCTCCAGGACCCGCTCGGTCTGCTCCGCGATACCGCCATCCACCAGCTCTCCGGTCGCGGGATCGAACCCGACCTGGCCGGCGGTGAAGAGGAAGCCATTGGCACCAACGGCCTGGCTGTAGGGGCCGATGGCCCGGGGGGCGCCCGGAGTGGAGACGGTCGTCAGGGCCATCAGAAAAGTCCCTCGATGGTACCATCGGGGAGAACCCGGATGCCCTCGGCCGCGGGCGTCTTGGACAGTCCAGGCATGGTCATGATGTCGCCGGCCAGCGCCACGACGAACCCGGCCCCGGCGGAGGGGTACACGTCGCGGACGGTGAGCCGGAAGCCCTGCGGGCGCCCCAGCCGGGTGGGATCGTCGGTAAAGGAGTATTGGGTCTTGGCCATGCACACCGGCGTCGTCCCCAGCCCCATCGCCTCGCATTGGGCGATGTTCTTGTCGGCGGGGCCGGCGTAGTCCACCCCGGCGGCGCCGTAGATCTCCCGGGCGATGATCCCGATCTTCTCCTTGATCGACAGGCCGACGTCGTAGAGCGGCTGGAAGGCTCCCTTCCCCTCCGCTAGGGTGGCGAGCACCTCCTGGGCCACCGCCTCACCCCCGGCGCCACCCCGGGCCCAGACCTCGCTCAGCGCGGCGCGCGCTCCCCAGCTCGCCGCCGCGTCGAGGACTACCCGGATCTCCGGCTCGGTGTCCGAGGTGAACCGGTTCAGGGCCACGATCACCGGGACGTTGAACTTCTGCACGTTCGTGACGTGGCCCTCGAGATTGACCAGGCCCC
>JAKEHP010000364.1 GCA_022614955.1 Candidatus Methylomirabilota bacterium | reverse complement strand
GTCGCTCCCCTGCTGGACCTGGCGGCCCTGGGGCTCAGCACCACCGGGACCGCCGACCTGGATCTGCGGCTGCGGGGCAAACTGGGGGCGGCGAAACTGGAGGGGAGCCTTGATTTTGGCACCCTCGCCCTGCGCGTGGGTCAGGCCTTCAGCAAGGGGCCCGGGGAGCCGGGGAAGCTCACACTCGCAGGCAGCGTGGGGAGCGACCGTCTGGACCTGACCCGGCTGGAGCTCCTCCTGAAGGGGGCGGAAGTCCGCGGGAGCCTCTCGGTAGAGAAGTTCGCCGCGCCTCGGGTCGAGTTCGACCTCGCCTCCCCCGCCCTTGACCTGAACCGGTTCCTCGCCCTTCCCACAACGAAGGCCGCTTCGCTCTCTCGGGCCTGGGCGGCGGCGACCCCGCCTGCTCCCCCGCTGCCCGCCTTGACTGCCGCGGGCCGCCTTCGGGTGGACCGGCTGGCCTATGGTGACCTGAGCCTGAGTCGCCTCTCGACGCGGCTGGAGTTGCGGGAGGGCAGCCTCAGCGCCTCGGAATTCTCCGCCGGGCTGGAGGGAGGGACGGTTCAGGGGGGGGCGGGGATTCGACTGGGGGCGGTCCCCGAGGTCAAGGTGAGCGTCACCCTTCGGGGCATCCAGACTGGCCCGCTCCTCAAGGCGCTCCTGAAGCCCGACTGGACATTGGATGGCACGATGGGGCTGCACCTGGCGGCGAAGGGCCGGGGGATCTCCCTGGAGGATCTTCTGAGGACCGCCGAGGGGAGCGGCCAGCTGGCGGTGGAGGACGGGCGTCTCAGGGGCTACCGGCCGGTGGAGCGGCTGGAGGAGGCGCTGGGTCCGCTCCTGGCCGCCCGGGGGATCACCCTGAAGCTGGACCGATTTGAGCGGCTCACCGGAAGTTACGCCCTCGCCGCCGGGTCCCTCCGGACGACCGACCTCCTCCTGGTCCAAGGGGAGAACCGAGTGGCGGCCTCGGGCAGGTACGGCCTCACGGACCGGAGCCTCGACTTCGACGTGGTGGCCCGCACACCCCGGGGGAGCGTGGATGCGAAGGTCCTCGGGACCGCCGACAAGCCGCGGGTCCTGCCCGGGGCGGGGGCGATCCAGAAAAAGCTTGGCCGGGAGCTGGAGAAGCGCCTGGGCCCCGGGGGAGCCGCGCCGCTCCAGGACCTCTTCCGCCAGTTGCTCAAGCCATAACCGAAGCCCGCCGGAGCTGAGGCATGGACATCCACGCCCTGGAGGTCTTTTGCCGGATCATGGAGCTGCGCTCCTTCTCCCGGGCGGCAGAGGCCGTCTCCCTGACCCAGCCCACCGTCAGCGGGCACATCAAGAACCTGGAGGAGGAGGCGGGAACGCGCCTCTTCGACCGACTGGGGAAGGAGGTCCGCCCCACCAAGGCCGGCGAGATCCTCTATCGGTACGCCACTGAGATCCTCCGGCTGCGCGCGGCCGCGTTGCAGGCCCTGGACGCGCACAGGGGCCGCCTCCGGGGGAGCCTCCTCATCGGGGGGAGCAACATTCCGGGCGAGTACATCCTCCCCGCGCTGCTCGCCCGCTTCAAGGCTCGCTATCCGGAGATCGGCCTCACCCTGCGCATCGGGGGCTCCCGGGAAGTGGCGGCGGCGGTGGCGGATGGGGAGTACGAGGTAGGGATGCTCGGGGCGCGCTTCAAGGACCCCAAGCTAGAGTACGTCCGGTTCGCGGGGGACGAGGTCGTCCTGGCGGTCCCGGCGGGCCACCCGTGGGCCTCGCGGCGGCGCGTGAGCCTGGCGGACGTGGCCAAAGGGCCCTTGATTCTCCGGGAGCCGGGCTCGGGCACCCGCAAGGCCACTGAGGAGGCCTTCGCTCGGGCGGGCGTCGAGCCCGCCCGCGGGGCCGTGGTCGCCGAGCTCGGGAGCAACGAGGCGGTCCGGCAAGCCGTCCGGTGCGGGGCGGGCTGCTCCTTCATCTCTCGCCGGGCCATCGAGGAGGAGCTGAAGCAGGGCGCGCTAATCACCGTGCCCGTCGAGGGGCTGAAGCTGACGCGCGACTTCTACATGGTCACCCACCGGCACCGCTCCCGCTCGCCGGCCGGGGAGGCGTTTCGGAAGTTCCTTCTGGAGCAGGCCAGGCCCTGAGCCTCCCGGGTGACCAGCCGGGCTTCTTCCATAGGCATAATCAATTTGACTCATAGGGATTCTCTGGGCTAGCCTATCGTCAGGCCGGATCCCTGGCCGGGTCGGAGGTCACCCCATCGCGCCTCCGATTTTTTTGGCGGCATCAATAGATAGAAGCAATAGACTGCATAGCTTTCTCCCAACGATCGTCTCAGCAGCGGCCTGCGCAACGCACCCGAAAGACCCGGAAGGGCATCAAAAAAACAAGAAAAACGATTCTCACTTCAACGGAGCGAGTCCCACCAAAGGAGGCCTCCCCGATGCGCCGTTCCATCCTCCCCCTCGCCTTCCTCCTGCTTTTCCTGGTGCTCCCCGCGGTGGCCGGGCCGCTCGCCGAGCTGAGGGTCTCCGCCATCCCGGATGAGAACCCGCAGGAACTCCTCAGGATCTATGAGCCGTTCGCCGAGTATCTGGCGCGCGAACTGAAGATGCCGGTCCGGTTCGTGCCCGTGTTGGACTATGCCGCCACCGTCGAGGGTCTCGCCGCGAAGAAGCTGGACATGGTCTGGTACGGTGGCTTCACGTCGGTCCAGGCGGTGCGGCGGACCGGGGATGCCACCCGCCTGGTGATGCGCAGGGAGGACGCGGAGTTCAAGAGCGTCTTCGTCGCCCGGCCGGAGGGGGGGATCGCGCGGCTGGCGGACCTGAAGGGGAAGAGCTTCGCCTTCGGGAGCGTCTCCTCCACCTCCGGACACCTGATGCCCCGCTACTTCCTCCTCCAGAACGGTGTCAACCCGGAGCGGGACTTCGCCACGTTCGCCTTCAGCGGCGCGCACGACGCCACCGCGCTGTGGGTGCAGCAGGGGAAGGTGGACGCCGGCGCCCTGAACTTCCTGGTCTGGGACAAGCTGGTCGGCACCGGCAAGGTGGATCCGGGGAAGATCAAGGTCTTCTGGACCACGCCCCCCTACGTGGATTACGTCTGGACGGTCCGGGGGGACCTGGACGCCGGCCTCCGGGAGCGGATCGCGAGCGCCTTCCTCAGGCTGGGCTACGAGAATCCGGAGCATCGCCGCCTGCTCGACCTGCATCGGACCAAGGGCTACATCCGGGCGCGGGACGAGGACTGGAAGGGGATCGAGGAAGCGGCGGTGGCGGCCGGCCTGCTGAAGTAGGGCACGCGGGGCAATGTACCGGGCGGAGGGCCTCACCAAGGTCTTCCCGGGCGACATCCGGGCCGTGGACGGCCTCGATCTGAAGATCGGCGCGGGCGAGCGGGTCGCCTTCATCGGCCCGAGCGGGGCGGGCAAGACCACCCTCTTCCGGCTGCTCAACTGCACCCTGAAGCCCACGGCCGGACGGCTGTGGGTTGCCGGACAGGAGGTGGCCCACCTGCACGGGGCGTCCCTTCGGGCGGCCCGCCGAAGGATCGGGACGATCTACCAGCAGCACAACCTGGTCCCGCGTCTCCCGGTGGTCCACAACGTGCTGGCCGGGCGCCTCGGCACCTGGTCCACGACCCGGGCGCTGTTTTCGCTGGCGCGTCCGGTGGAGGTGGAGGAGGCTCACCGGGCGCTCCAGCAGGTCGGGATCCCGGAGAAACTGTACGCCCGGACCGACGAGTTGTCCGGGGGGCAGCAGCAACGGGTGGCGATCGCGCGGGCCCTCTTGCAAGACCCCGATATCATCCTGGCGGACGAGCCGGTCTCCTCGGTGGATCCCACGCTGGCGGTGGGCATCGTGCACCTGCTCACCGACATCAGCAGGGCCACAGGAAAGACGCTGGTGGTGAACCTGCACAGCGTGGATCTGGCGCTGGCCTCCTTCCCCCGGATCATCGGCCTCAGGGACGGGAGGGTCCTCTTCGACCTGGCGCCGCAGGCGGTGCGGGACGAGGTCCTCGCGGCCCTCTACCGGGGCGCGCCGGCCACCGGCTCTGCCGAGGGAGCGCTTGATGCCCGCTTCGACCCCGGCTCCAGCTGCCGTCCCCTTCCCCGGATCTAGACACTCCCGCTTCGCTCGGGTCTTCGCCCTCCTCTTCGGCCTGACGACGGTGGCCTCGTGGTGGGCGGCGCGGGTGGACCTGTCCACCCTCTTCTCCCACGAGGCTTTCCGCAATGCCCTGGTCTTCGTCGCCGGGGCGTTTCCACCGGCCCTCTCCCCGACCTTCCTCCTCTTCCTGGTCCGCCCGGCCCTGGAGACCGTCCAGATCTCCCTGCTGGGGACGGCCATCGCACTCTGTCTCGGCTTCCCGCTCGGGGTCCTGGCGACCGCCTCCCTCGCCCACGCCGGCCCCCTCCACGAGCTGGACCTGTCCGGCCGGCCCGTCCGGCGCATTCTCCGGTTCATGCCCTACGGCCTTTCCCGCGCTCTCCTGAGCCTCTTCCGTTCAGTCCCCGAGCTAGTCTGGGCGCTCGTCTTCGTCCGCGCCACAGGGCTCGGCCCCTTCCCCGGCGTCCTGGCCATCGGGGTGGCCTACGGCGGGATCCTGGGGAAGGTGTACTCGGAGATTTTCGAGGCGGTGGACGCGCGGCCGCTCGAGGCCCTGCAGGCGACCGGGGCGTCCCGGTGGCGGGTCTTCTGGTACGGGATCGTCCCCCAGGCCTTCCCGCACCTGGTCTCCTACACCCTCTACCGGTGGGAGTGTGCGATCCGGGCCTCGGCCATCCTCGGGTTCGTGGGCGCGGGGGGGATCGGGCAGCAGATCGAGATCTCGATGCGGATGTTCAACTTCGGGGAGGTGGTCACCCTGATCGGAATCCTGGTCCTGATGGTGGCCGGGACGGACGCCCTGAGCCTGCGTCTGCGCAGGAGGGTCCTGTAGCCGTGGCCTGGCAGGCACCCACCATCCGTGCCATCCCGGGCCCTCCGCGGGCGGCCGTCACTACCTGGCTGGGCTGGGCGGCACTGGCGGGGGCGCTTGTCTGGAGCTACCGCGGGACGGCCGCCGACATCGGGGCTGTCCTCGGGCCGGAGGGTCTCGCCCAGATGGCCGCCTATGTCCGGCGCCTATTCCCGCCGGATCTCTCGCCGGCCCTGCTCCGGGAGGCGGCGATCGGCTCCGCTGAGACCTTCGCCATCTCCTTCCTGGGAACCCTCCTGGCAGTCGTCATCGCCTTCGGCCTGGTCTTCTTTGCCTCGGCCAATCTCGCCTTCGCGGGGTTGCTCTTTGAGATGGAGCGTCCGGTCGTCCGGGCCGCTCGCCTGCTCTTCTACGGGACGGCGCGGGGCCTGCTGAACCTGCTGCGCACGGTCCCAGAGCTCGTCTGGGCGATCCTCTTCGTGTTCATGGTCGGCCTGGGCCCCTTCCCGGGGGTGCTCGCGCTCGGGGTGCACACGGGTGGGGTGCTGGGGAAACTGTTCGCCGAGGTTCTGGAGAACGTGGACCCCCGGCCCATCGAGGCGCTCCAGGGAACCGGGGCGGGGCGTCTCCAGGTCCTCGCCTACGGGATCCTTCCCCAGGCCCTCCCGCACTTCCTCTCCTACACCCTGTACCGGTGGGAGGTGAACATCCGCGTGGCGGCGATCATGGGCTTCGTGGGGGCGGGCGGACTGGGCCAGCGGATCCACATCGCCATCAGCCTCTTCCTGGAGCACCAGCTCCTGACGCTCGTCCTGGCCATCTACTTCCTGGTCACGGCCGTGGACGCCCTCAGCGCCTTCCTGCGCCGGCGGCTCCTCTAACCTTGCGGGCCCTGTTCCTCACCTGTCCCCCGTCCCCCGATTGTGGACCTTGCCGGCCGCCCCCTCTTTGACAAGGAAAAGGAGATCCGCCACCTGACCAGATAGAGACCCGTCGTCTGACCGGCCACAGGGGACAGACAAATTCTGTCAGGCGGCGAGGGTCGCCAGCGGGAACGAGGGGAGCAACCCGCCATCGCCGGCCGGAAGGACCGGCGTCATGCGGCGGATGACGCCGCCGGTGCCCACCGGGGCGTTGGGGAGAACCGGCGGAGCTCGGGGGAAAAGGACGCAGAGGCGTCGTACCGCGCTGGCCCCTCCCCCTTCCGCGGGATCGCCAGCGAGGCGAAGGCCAGGCGGCCCGAGTCTGTTCTCTCCCAGCGGCGGGTCATGGCGATGAGGGCTGCGTCCTCTTCAGGAACGGAGCGGCTTCTGAAAAGAATGTCGAAGGCCACCACCTGGGCGCCGCTCTGGAGCAGGAACTCGCCCAGGTCGGCGAGATAGCGGCGAGGGAGCGGCTGCCGCTCGCCCAGCGCGGCGAAGGAGTCCTCGGTTACGCGCTACAGGCTCAGTTAGGCTTCCAGATGGCCGTCTGGGGGTAGATCTGCCTCCACGCGAACCAGAACGCCATGGTCCCCGCGACCTGGCCGAGCTGCTTGCCCTTCAGCCTCCCGGCCACGGCGACCCCCTCCAGGGCGCGCCAGGTTGAGCCGGTCTGGGCGTCGCTCATGAGGAGATCGTCCCCCTCGGCCCGCAGCGCCTGGAACTCCAAGGTCTTGCCCCCGAGCCGCCGCGAGAAGGCGGTGGCCGTGGCGGATTTCTTCGCGAACACCACCACGACCGGCTCCGTCCCCACCCGGTCGTTCACCAGCGGCTGCACGCTCAGGTGCCGGAACGGGTAGGCGCTCCGGGCCGCCCCGGCCGAGACCCCCAGCACGTACTCTTTCCCGGGGAGCGCAGCATCCTGGTTCTTGGTGCCGAAGATCCCGAGGCGCGTCTCGCTCCGGAAGTAGTCCTCGTAGACATCGGTCATCCCCTCGAGGGCGCCCCCGGGGCCCCGCTTCGAGAGGACCAGCGTCCCCGGGTGCAGCCGCCTCCACTGGGCCCAGGTGGTCTGCATGGAGGTCGGGTAGACGGTCAGGACCGTCCCCTGGAGGGGCCCCTTCACCACCTTGCCCGTCACGTGGCTCCAGAGGCTCCGGGTCTGCCGGTCGTACATGATGAGGGAATCCTTCCAGAGCGTCCCGCTCACGCCGAAGGTGAGGGGTGCCCCCTGGTGCTGCGGCCGGACATACACGATGCCCGTGTAGCAGAGAGGTCACCAGGTGACGGCGACCGGCGTGCCGCCGATGACGTCGTTGACGATCTCGTGGACGTGGAGCTGCCAGAGGGAGAAGACCTTCGCTTCCCTGCCCCCCGTGACCCCCAGCACCGGCTCGTCCGGCTTGAGGAAGGCGGCCGCCTCCTCGGCCGAGACGTACTGCGGGTGGTCAATGGCCGGGATGGCGTCCACCGGCAGGACGGTGTAGATGGGGGCGCCATCCACCACTTCGGGCGGGCCGATCTGCCCGCGGGCGGTGGCAGCGGCCGTGAGGGAGAGCAGCAGGGCAAGCGCTATCGGGGCACGGAGTCCTCGGGTCCGCATCGCTCGGCTCCTTCTGCGAGGGTGTGCGGCCATTATACCCCGGGAGCCCGCGGGGCACTGCGAGAGGTCTTACTCAGACAGGGCGGCGCGCCGGTGGGCCTGAAGCAGGCTCTCCATCGCGGCCTGGCCGATCTGGGGATCGACGAAGATGATGCCGTGCGCGGTCAGGCCGGCCGCGTCCGCCTCGGCCTCCGCCCAGGCCACCCGGCCATTGACCTCGAAGAGGCCCGACTCCCGCGGAACGAGGAGAACCAGCTCCTCCCCCTCCGCCAACGCCCGGGGGAGGAGGAGGCAGACGCCGCCCGGGCTCACGTTGCAGGCCGCGGCCTGCAGCGGCCCGACCACCGTCTGACAGGAGACGGGGACAGCTACGGCCAGGCGCGCTGGTCTCCCTTGCGGCCCCTGGCCCTGCTCGAAGAGGAGAAGCTCCCAGGCCAGACGGTCCTTTGGTGTCTGCGGGGCCACAACCATCCCGTGGGCGAACGGAGCCGACGAACCCCCCCGGCTCCAGACGACCCTCCCAGAAAGACGGATCGTATCCTCGGGCGTGCGCACGGCCACCTCCAGGAGGCTCCCCCGATCCAGGCGTACCGGGAGCCGGAGGCCGAGGCCGTGTTCGCTCACATCGGTGGTCTCGCCGACCTGGGCCCCGGGGGGCGTCGTGCCGCCCTCTACGAACGGCCGCCAGGCGACCCGGAGGGCGAGGGGAATACGCTGTCGCGTTGGCGTCTTGGGCCGGCTGGGCATCAGGGGGGCCGCCTCCAGCGCGCTCGGTCTGCTCGGCGATGCGGCCCAGGATCTCCAGCCCGGCGTCCCTGGGTGACTTGCCCCTGCGCAGGAGCTCGACGATCATCGCGCTGGCGCAGGAGAGGATCGAGGCCTCCCCGCGGCCCGTCGAGCCGGCGCTGCCCGCCCCGGCATCGCAGTAGAGGCCCGCGCCCACGATGGCGGAATCGCCCACGCGCCCCGGGATCTTGAAGGCCAGGCCCGAGGTCGAGGTGGCGCAGGCCACGTTGCCGTCCAGCGCCAGGACCGAGCAGTGGATCGTGCCGTAGCGCTCGAAGCGGCCGGGCAGGTAGCCGTGCTTGGGCCCGCTCTCCTGCGGCGGGAGGCGATCGTCCTTGTCGCTCATCGTCTCCTTCCAGCGCATCCAGGCCGCGCGCGACTCCTCCGTCAGGAGCTCGACGTGCGGATGGCCGTGGGCGCACGCGAAGCGGTCGGCGC
>JAKEHP010000363.1 GCA_022614955.1 Candidatus Methylomirabilota bacterium | reverse complement strand
GGCGAACAAGGCGGGCATGGACTACTACGCCTTCGTGCAGCGCCTGGTGGAGGAGGCGATCGAGCGCTATGAGCGCGCGTAGACGGCGCCGCGAGCCGGCCCCCAGCCCGGAGCTCCGCTGTGTGTGCGGGCACCAGCTCAGCCGCTACTGGCGGCACTGCCCCAACTGCGCCCGGGCGCTCCAGTGGCGCGACCAGGCCAACCTCACCGGGGCCGAGTGCTACAACTGCGGCTGGATCGTGTCTGACAGGTTCAGCTACTGCCCTTGGTGCGCGGCCGACATCTACGAGGAGAGCTACTCCAGCGAGCGGCCGCTCAAGGCGCCCAGGGGGTTCCGGATGGACGCGCGGTGCGATTGGGGCTGCGGCGGCGGGGTCCAGTACCCCATGAGCCACTGTCCCTGGTGCGGCCGGCCCCAGAGCTGGAACGAGGACGACCTCTTCGAGGGCCAGTGCCCCCAGTGCGCCCGCGGGGTTGACGACTGGATGAACGCCTGTCCCTGGTGCGGGAACGACGCCACCGGCCGCGATCTCATCCCCCGGGCCCTCACCCGGGTGCGGCGGCTGCTGCTGGTCTCCCGGATCCGCGACTGGGGCTACCGGGTGCTGCTCCGCCCTGGCGTCTCCGGGGTGGACCCGCGCTGGCCCAAGATCGTGGAGATCGAGCAGCGCTACGTGGTGGGCAAGCAGCGGCGGGACGAGATCCCCTGGACCCTGCTGGTGGGGCTCATCACCCACGAGCTGGGACACAGCTTCCTCTACCACCACTGGGAGTGGACCCGCCACCGGCGGTTCATCCGGGCGTTCGGCGAGGTGGACAAGGCCTACCGGGGGATGGACAGCACCTGGGTCTACTTCCAGAACCGCCGGATCGCGATCGCCCCGCCGGACCACGTGACCACCTACGCCGCCAAGCATCCCCAGGAGGACTTCGCGGAGACCTTCCGCTTCTACGTCACCCGGCGGGGCCGGCTGCGGGACCTGTTCGCCGAGTTCGGGCGGAAGCGGAAGGGAGTGGCATTGTATGAGAAGTTTCTGGTGCTGCACGATTTCGTGCGAGCGCTGCGGGGATGGGGATAGTC
>JAKEHP010000362.1 GCA_022614955.1 Candidatus Methylomirabilota bacterium | reverse complement strand
GTTAGTAGGGCAGCTGTCATGAAGAAGAAGCTCGACAGCAGAATGTGTCCTCCGAGCATGTTCCCGAAGAGGCGGATGGTCAGTGAGAGCGGCCGGGCCAGGTGACTGATCAATTCGATAGGAATCATCAACGGGGCGAGGGCCGGCAGTGGACCCGCGAAGTGCTTCAGGTAGCCTCCCAGACCGTGTTTTCGGATCCCGACCCAATGGTATGAGAAGAACACCACGAGGGCACACGCCAGATTCGTATTGAGATTGTCTGTGGGCGCCGTGAAACCGGGCACCAGTCCGAGGAGGTTCGAGGTAAAGATGAAGAGCCCGAGCGTTGCGATCAGCGGGAGGAACCGCCGCCCCTCCGGGCCGATCACCTCGTCGATGAGCGAGAGCACGAACTCCAGCGCGGCCTCGAACGCGTTCTGAAGCCCTCGCGGGACAAGCGCCGGTCGCCGCGGCACCGCCAGAGCCAACCCGATCAGAATCAGCATGACGAGCCACGTAAACACCACGTGGTGGGGGAGGCCGAACGTGTTGAAGATCGGGGGCTCGATCAGGTGCACCGGCCCCCCTCAGGCGGTTCGCGCGGCCCGGAGGCCCGCCAGGATCACGGCTACTGGGACGAGCGTCAACGAGAGCAAGAGGCCCGCGAGGCCGACTCCGGTCTGGGTGACGGCCAGGCCTGCCAGGCCGCCGACGAGCCCCAGCCGGAGCCCGCTGGCCCCGACCCAGGCCCGCCGCGACGGCGCCCTGCCGGCGAGGGCGCGATCCGCAGCCCAGGTGAGCCCGCCGAAGTTCAGGAGGGTCAGCCCGCTGCCGACGAGGACCCCGAGGGCATCGGCCGGCCCCCGCAGGAGCCCGCACGCCCCGGCGAGCCCGAGCGCCAGGACTCCGGCGACGAGCCACACCCCACGGGCCAGCTCAGTCGGAGCGGTCACCCTCAGCCTGCCTCCCCTGGCGGCCGAGGAGGCCCGCCGCGCGGAAGAGATTGACGAAGCCCGATGCGATGCCGAGCAAGAGCCCCACCAGCATGAGCCAGGGGGCGCTCCCCAGCCACCGGTCCAGGGCGTAGCCCCCCCAGAGGCCCAGGACGGTGGAGATCACCAGCGTGAGCCCCACCCCGCTGAGGACCCCGACCTGCCGGACCCACCGTCGGTCAGGCCGGCCCGGCTCGGCTAGGCTCACACCCGGTCCTCCCAGGGGGTGGTCAGGGGACGCTTGTGAACACTAGCACAGCACCCCACCCCTGACAACCCGACCGGCTCGAGCGCAGCCGGAAGCGGGTACCGGGAGTG
>JAKEHP010000361.1 GCA_022614955.1 Candidatus Methylomirabilota bacterium | reverse complement strand
GGGACCAGCGGGGGGCGAGGGGAGAGTGCTTCGCGGCGGCTCTTGGAACTTCCCGCCGCGGCACCTCCGCGCGGCCGCACGGACCCATCTCCCCCCCGAGAGCAGGATCCGCTATCTGGGGTTTCGGTGCGCCGGGGATGGGCGTGAGATGGGGAGATGAGCGGTTCCGCCGAGGTGCCCCTGCAGGCGAAAAGGATCTGTTCCTACGAGGAGGGACCTGGGCATGCGCGGTGAGCGGAAGGGTGAGCGGCGTTGCGGGGGCGCGCCCCGAGTGGGAAGGGGGATGGTGATCGCGAGGCGACTGACCCTGAGCGGCGTGGCGTTGCTCGTCACGGTACTCGTTGCGTCGAGCCCCGCGCTCGCTGGCCCGTACGCCTACGTCTCCAACGAGCGCTCGGGCGACGTCACCGTGATTGATGTGACCACCGATCGAGTGGTGACCACCATCCCGATCGGGGACCGTCCGCGCGGGATTGGCCTCTCCCCCGACGGCCGGACTCTCTACGTGGCGTTGGGCGAGGAAGACGTCATCGCGGCGGTGGATGTCGCCGCGCGGAAGGTGGTCGCCAAGATCCCGGCGGGGTCAGACCCTGAGGCCTTCGCGGTGAGCCCGGACGGCTCCAAGCTCTACGTCTCGAATGAAGATGCGAACACTGCCTCGGTCATCGACACGAAGACGCAGCAGGTGATCGCCACGGTACCGGTGGGGATCGAGCCGGAAGGGGTGGCGGTGAGCCCTGACGGCAGGCTGGTGTATGTGACCGCCGAGACCACCCATACGGTCACCGTCATCGACACCGCCTCCTTCACGGTCCTCGCCACGATCCTGGTAGGAAGCCGCCCCCGCGAGGCTGCCTTCACCCCTGACGGGTCCCGCGCCTATGTCACTGCTGAGATCGGCGGGATCGTTTCGGTGATCGATGTCAAGCGCCATGCGGTCGTCGCCACGCTCAAGATCGAGCGGCCGGGGGCCAAACCCAAGGGGGCGGTGGTGAGGCCGGACGGGAAGCGCGCCTACGTGGCTACCGGGGCCTCCAACGAGGTTGCCGTCCTCGACACGGCCGCAAACACGGT
Source organism: Candidatus Methylomirabilota bacterium (assembly GCA_022614955.1). Classification (GTDB taxonomy): domain Bacteria; phylum Methylomirabilota; class Methylomirabilia; order Methylomirabilales; family JACPAU01; genus JACPAU01. Next base: position 8,841 of record JAKEHP010000361.1, on the reverse strand, counting down.
CCTCAAGTACGTCCCGGTCGGCCGGCGCCCTTGGGGGATCGCGGTCACCCCCGACGGCCGGAAGCTCTACGTGGCCAACGGCGTCTCCGACGATGTCTCGGTGATTGACACGGCTACCGAGCGAGCTGTCGCCACCATTCCCGCCGGTAAAGGCCCATGGGGAGTGGTGATCGGGCCCTGAGGGCCAGTGAATGCTTGTGATCTGCCTTATCATCTTTCTCCTGCTCGTTGGCCAGACCGGGACCGCGGCTGGTGGCACTATCACCGGCCGTGTGGTGTTCCGGGGTGAGTTCCCGGTCCTGCCTCAGGTCCAGGCGAGAAAGGACCGGGGGGTGTGTGGCGAGACGACACCATTCGAGGCACTGATTGTTTCCACGGTAAACCGGGGAGTGCAGCAGGCGGTGGTCTTTCTTGAGGGCGTGGCGCGAGTCGAGGGCCACGCGCCACCCGGCGAGGCCGTCCTGGAAAACCGAGACTGCCGGTTCGTTCCTCACGTGCTGGCGGTTCGGGTCGGCACAGAACTGGCTGTTGTCAACGTCGATCCCGTCCTCCACAACCTTCGGGCATGGCTTCCGGAGGGGCGTCACGTCTTCAATGTTGTGCAGCCGGCCAAGGGCCAGGTGACCCGACGCACCATCAAGCGCCCCGGGGTGATGACGCTCACATGCGACGCCCACCCGCACATGCTGGGCTACCTCCTGACCTTCGAGCACCCCTACTTCGCGGTGACCGATTCGGCCGGCGCATTCAGGATTCCGGGCGTTCCCCCAGGAATCTACCGGCTCAGCGCCTGGCACGAGGGATGGACCGTGGTACGGCGCGACCCTGACGGCCGAGTCCTCTACGAACCGCCTCACCTGCTCTCCCGGGAGGTGGTGGTGCCAGAGGCTGGAGAGGTCCAGGTGCTGTTAGAGCTGGCCTCCCGGCCCTAGCCATCGCCGCTGAGCCTTTCTTTTGGTCCCGCGGATCCGCAAGGGTACCACCCGCCGAATTTGCCCCGCTCCGCTGGCCAGGTCGAGCCTCAGGGCGGCCAGGGCCGTACCCGCCAGCAGGAAGACCAGGCGGTAGAAGAAGGCGAACGCCTGAATGGGCTGGAGCGTCTCCTCGGGGACCGCCCGTCCCTCCAGGTGGACCAGGCGGAGCGCCTTGGGGTGGGAGAAGTTGTGTTAGCTCCCGGCGTCCTGAACGACCCCGTCGCTGGGCCCGGCGCCGCCGCCGATGCGTGTCAGGCCCAGCGACTGAGCAGGAGGTAGGCGAGGTAGGCCACGAGACCGGAGGCCGGAAAGGTGAAGAGCCAGGCTAGGACGATCTCTCTGGTGACCCCCCAGCGGACGGCCGAGAGGCGCCGGGTCGCCCCCACCCCCATGATGGCGGTGGTGATGGTGTGCGTTGTGCTGAGCGGGATACCGAGTCGGGAGGCCAACTCGATGGTCAGGGCCGCTCCCGTCTCGGCGGCGAAACCCTGCACCGGCTCAAGCTTCGTGATGCGGAGTCCCATGGTCCGGACGATCCGCCAGCCCCCGATGGCGGTTCCCACTCCCATGGTCAGGGCGCAGGTCAGGATCACCCAGAGCGGGATCCGGAATTCCGGAAGGAGCCCGCCCAGGAGGAGGGCGAGACTGAAGGTCCCGATAAACTTCTGGCCATCGTTGGAGCCGTGACTGAAAGCCATGAAGCCGGCCGAGAGGATCTGGAGCCGCCCGAAGGCTCGCCGGACGGTTCCCGGTCGGCTGTTGGCGAGGAGCCGGTAGAGCATCCCCATGATGAAGAGAGCGACGAGGAAGCCGAGGAACGTCGAGAATAGGATGCCGATGAGGACCTTCCGCCACCCGTCCCAGAGGAGCACGGAGGGCCCGGCGGCGGCCAGCCCGGCGCCGGTCAGCCCGGAGACGAGGGCATGACTCTCACTGGTGGGCAGGCCGTAGTACCAGGCGAGGGTGCTCCAGAAGATAATCCCCACCATGGCGGCCGCCACCGTGGTGAGGTTGATCGCCTCGGGTCTGACAATGCCCGTCCCAATGGTGGCCGCGACAGCGGTCCCCGACATGGTCCCGAGGACGTTGAGGGTCGTCGCCATGATCAGAGCCTGGGATGGAGAGAGGACTCGGGTCGAGACCACGGTCGCAATGGCGTTCGGGGCATCGGTCCAGCCGTTCACGAACTCTGCGGCCAGGACCAGGAGCAGGACGGGGAGGACGGGGAGCAGGCCATCAGGCATGGGGGAACTCGAGAGGGCTAGGCATTTTTCAAGTGGATCCCCTCCACGATGTTCGCCGCGTCCTCACACCGGTCGGTTGTCGTCTCCATCGTCTCGTAGATCTCCTTCCACTTGATCACGTCAATGGGCGTGTGCCCCCCCTCGAAGAGGTGGGCGATCGCGTCCCGTGCCAGGTCGTCCGCCTCGTTCTCCAGCCGGTTGATCTCCACGCAGGAGGGGATGACGTCCTTCATCGCCCGGAGGGAGTGGACCGCCTTGACGAGTTCGGCGCAGGAGTTGGCAATGAGCCGGGCCAGGCGGCGGGCCTCGGGCGGCGTCTCGGTGATCTTGTAGAGGCTCATGCGGGCCGCCACGGCCCAGATGAGGTCCAGGCAGTCGTCGAGGGCCTTGGTGAGGTTGTGGATGTCCTCCCGGTCAATGGGCGTGATGAAGCTCCGGTGGAGCTTGCGAATGATCTCGTGGGTGATCCGGTCCCCCTGGTGCTCAAGGTCCTCCACCTTCTGGACAGCCGCCGGGTCGGCCCCCCCCGCCTCGATCAGTTGCTCCAGGGCCCGCGCCCCGGCCAGGATGTTCCCGGCGGCCTGCTCAAACAGATCGAAGTACTTCTCCTCCCGCGGGATCAGACGGAACATCGCGTCGCCTCCAGGACGCCCGCCTTAGCGGGCCCGGTGCGGCCGGAGCCGGTGCCAGAGGAACCAGCCGGTGAGTCCCACCAGAACGACCAGGATGACCCCCTCCAGGGGCCGCAGGAAAGCCGCCACCTCCTCCCAGTGCTCCCCCAGGGTGAACCCGGCCCAAGCCAGCGCGTAGGACCACGGGAGGGAGCCGGCGAAGGCGTAGAAGAGAAAGGGCCAGAAGGACATCCGAGCCACGCCGGCCGGCAGCGAGATGAAGGTCCGAACCACCGGCAGGAGGCGGGCGAGGAAGGTGGCGGCGGAGCCATAGCGGGCGAAGAACCGATCCGCCCGCTCCAGCTCCGCCGGAGTAATCAAAACCCAGCGCCCGTAGCGAAGGAGGAAAGGCCGGCCGCCCCGGGCCCCGACCCAGTAGGCGCCCGCCGAGCCCAGGGCGCAGCCCGCCGCCCCGGCGAGAGCGGCCCCCCAGAGGGTGAACCGCCCCTGGGCGGCCAGGAACCCGGCGAAGGGCATGATGACCTCGCTGGGGAGGGGGATGCAGGCGCTCTCCAGGGCCATGGCGACCACGATGCCCGGGTAGCCCGTGGCGGCCAGCGCCTGCGTGAGGAGGCGGACGGCCGCTTCAAGGAGGCCGGTCACGGGGTCCCCGGTGCCCGGTCGGTGATCATCCCCACGGTCTCGAACCCGGCCGCCTTCACCGCGTCCATCACCTCGATAACCGTTCCGTAGGGGACGGCGGCGTCTCCGCGGAAGTAGAGGACGCGCTCCTGCCGCGCGGCCGCGGCTGCTCGCAGCCGGGCGGCCAGGGCCTGTGGGGGAACCTCCTGGTCGTTGAGGTAGACCCGACGGTCCCGGGCGAGCGTCAGGGTGAGGCGGTCCTCCGCCTTGGCGATCCCCGTCCGGGAGCGGGGGAGCTCCACGTCCGTCCCCCGCTGCAGCATGGGGGTGGTCACCATGAAAATAATCAAGAGGACCAGGGTCACGTCCACCAGGGGCGTGACGTTGATCTCCGAGAGGAGACGCCGGTCACGGCGCGCCGGGCCCGCTGATGAGAGCATGCTTCCCCCTACCGGGTCGCCTCCCGCAGGGCGGCCTCCACCACCACCTGCCCCGCCCGGTCCATCTCCTGCGCGAAGATCTTCACCCGGCCGACGAAGGTGTTATACGCGATGACCGCGGGGATCGCAACGAAGAGGCCGGCCGCCGTGGCCACCAACGCCTCGGCGATGCCGGCGGAGACCACCGCCAGCCCGCCCGCCCCAGTGGCGGCGATCGCCTCGAAGGCGCGGATGATCCCCAGCACCGTGCCGAAGAGGCCGATGAACGGGCTCACGTTGCCCAGCGTGGCGAGCGAGGGGAGGCGGCGCTCCAGGCTGGCGATCTGGTCGGCTGTCTCCCGGGCCGTGGCGCCCCGGATGGCCTCCAGCGTGGCCGCCAGGTTCGGGCCCGGGGCCAGAGCGGAGTGGATGTCGAGCGCCCGGCGCAGCGGCGCAAGCCCGGCCGCGAACACCGTTGCCACCGGGTGCCCCGCCCGCGCCTCGCAGGCCGCCAGCGCCTCCGCCACCTTCCCCGCCGCGAGCGCCTCCTCCACCTCCGCCCGGAGGGCGGCGAGGTGCCGGACGACCCGCCGGTAGGCGAGGACCCGTTCCAGGATGACGGCCAGGGAGTAGACGGAGCAGGCGGCTAGGATGAGCAGGGTCGCGCCGCCGCGGAGGAGAAGCTGGAGAACGCCCTGGCCGAACATTGGTGTCGTCCCTCAGCGCCCTGGCTCGTAAGTGGTCGTGCGTCGGCCCCGGTCCCGGTGGCGGTCCAGGGCCAGCCCGATGAGCCGGTCGAGCAGAGCCGGGTAGGCCAGGCCGCTGGCCTCCCAGAGCTTGGGGTAGACCGAGGTCGCGGTGAAGCCGGGGATGGTGTTGATCTCGTTCACATAGATCTGGTCCGTCCCCCGCTCGAGAAGGAAGTCCACCCGGCCCATGCCAGCGCAGTCAATGGCGGCGTAGGCCTGCAGGGCCAGCGTCCGGAAGGCCTCGGCGAGCCGCGGGGGGAGGGGGGCCGGGATCTTCGCCTCGGCGCCGCCGGGGGTGTACTTGGCCTGGTAGTCGTACCAATCCCGGGCGGGGATGATCTCCCCGGGCACCGAGGCCTCGGGGACCTCGTTCCCCAGGACGCTGACCTCGATCTCCCGGGCGTCCAGTCCCCGCTCCACCATTAGCTTCCGGTCGTAGCGCGCGGCGAGAGCGAGGGCCGCCGCGAGGCTCGACTTGTCCACCGCCTTGCTGACGCCGACGCTGGACCCGAGGTTGGCCGGCTTTACGAAGCAGGGGAAGGGAAAGCGGTGGGCGAGGGCCTCCAGGCAGGACTCCGGGCTCCCCTCCCACCGACGGGCCGGGAGCACCTCGTACTCCACCACGGGCAACCCGGCCTGCCGGAAGGCTCCTTTCATCAGCGCCTTGTCCATGCCCAGGGCGGAGGCGAGGACCCCCGGGCCCACGTAGGGGAGATCCAGGAGTTCCAGCAAACCCTGGACAGTCCCGTCCTCCCCGTAGGTCCCGTGCAAAACAGGGAAGGCCACATCCAGGGCGAGCGGCAGGGTCCGGAGCGCGCCGCCGGTCGTCACGGTGGCGAAGACCGGGGGGCCGGGGTCGGGGGGGAAGGCGAGGCGTCCCCCGCCCGGCTGGAGGGGGGCAGCGGGCACCGCCTCCACCTGGTGCCAGGTCCCGCCCTTGGTGATGTACAGGAGGATCGGCTCGTAGCGTACCCGGTCCATGGCGGCCACGACGGAGGCCGCCGAGGCCAACGAGACCTCGTGCTCGCCGGAGCGGCCGCCGAAGATGACCCCCACCCGCAGGCGCTTAGCCATGGTCCGCTCCGCGCCTCCCGTTGAACCCCCTCGTCCCCCGTGCTAGGGTGGCGTCCGGGAGGTCCGCATGGTCCCAGGCTTCAACAGCGAGGTCCAGCACCAGGGGCGCCGCTACCACATCCAGACCGAGGACCTGGGGGGTGAGAACCCGTGCCTTCTCACCCTGGTCTACGAGGCGGGCGCCATCCTGAGCAGGATTAAGGTGCCCTACGCCGAGATCCTGGGACCGCAGGCCTCCAGCGAGCAGATCCACGCCTTCATGGAGGCTCGCCACCGTCAGGTCATCGCGGACCTGCTTGCTGATCGGCTCGCGGCCGGGTCGCCCCCGGCTCGGACCCTCGAGGACCTGATCGCCGAGGCCGTGCCGACCGCGGGGGATGCCGCGGCGGGCGCCGGGCCGGGCGAGGCCGGTCCGGCGGCGTAGGGCGGGGCGGGGGGAGAGGCAAGGCGGGGGGCTAGCCGGCAGCGCGCGTCACCTCAGTCGCGGGCTCCCCCGCGGGGGAGGGCTTGAGCGACCGATTGAAGGCCTCGTCTGCCGCCCGGCACCGCTCCAGGACTCGGGCCAGCAGGGCGTAGCGGCCCTCGCCCACACTCCGGTACTTCCGGGCCAGCTCGCCCGTATCGCGGAAGAGCTCCTCCGGCTTCAGCTCGGGCGAGGCAGCGAACTTGTCCAGGGCCTTCTGGCGCTCCGTCATGTACTCCATGAGGGCCCGAAACTCCTCCAGGATGTCCGTCTGAGCGATCCGCTCCAGGATCCGCTGCTGCTCCCGCAGGTGCTCCGTGAAGGGCGTCAGCTTCTGCTCCACGTCCTTGTAGATCATCTCCACCGTCACCTGCTGGTCGTCCAGGTAGGTCCGGTAGGGCTTCGGCTGCTCCTCCAGGTAGCGGCCGGCTTCGGCGAGGATCCGGCGCTGCTCGCCCAGGTAGCGGGCGAAGTCGTCGAACTGGTCCTTCAGCTCGGCGTCCAGGTGGGCGCCCACCCGCTCCAGGTTCTGCTCCTGCCCCTGTAGGTACTGCTTCAGGGGCTTGATGCGGGCGTCGAGCTGCCGGAGCGCCTGGTCCATGCTGCGGCGCTGGTCCGCCAGGTACTTCTGGAACGGGGTGAGGCGCTCCTCCAGGTAGCGCTTCGCCTCCTCGATCGCCCGCTGAGCGTCCTCGAGGCCGCGGAGGATGGCTTCGAGAGCGGGGGATGCGGACCACGTGAGCATGGCCGGGTTCCTCCTGCGCGCGTCGCCGCCTTCGCCGCTGATGCCGAGCGCCTCCTCGGTGCCCTCGGTGCGGCCCTTGTCCCTCCATCGCAGCATCGGTGCGGTCCCTGGGGAGTGCGATCGGGAATTCCGGGCAACCATTGCACAACTCCCCCGGGGTGTCAACAGTCAAAACCGGCGCGGTGCCGAAGAATTCAGGGCTTAGCCTCGGAGCAGCGCTGCTCCCTGCCAGCAGCTCCTGCGCCCGGGGAGGCAGCCCCTTAGAGTCTTCGATACACGAGAAGGGCCAGGGCGATTCCGAGGAGACTCGCCAGGTTCAGGCGCACGGTGAACCCGAAGGTGATCGAGAGCACGCGGAGGTCCATGGTGGCCGGGGAGAGGCCGGGACTGACGCCCCGGGCGAAGAGCTGCTCCAGGATCCCGCCGGGGAAGAGAAGCCGAATGATCTCTCCCAGGAGGGCCCCGACCAGTGCCCCCAGGACCAGGAGGACGATGAGGCCAGCGGTGCTACCGGGTCGTCTGGTCAACGGGGATCCCCTCCTCCTTGGGGACGGCGGGCTTCCGCCCGGCCCCCGGCCACGTCTCCCCATCGCCGTACACGTTCGCCTTCCGGAGGACCATGCCGAAGATGAACAGGACCGAGACGCTGATGGCCAGGGCAATCAGCGCGAGGCGCAGGCTGACGGACGTGACGAGGGCGGCCGTGAGGGCGTGGGTGAGGGCGAACAGGTAGATGAGGAGCACGGTCTCGGTCCGCCCCAGCCCGAGTTGAACCAGGCGGTGAGAGGAATGGTCCCTCCCGCCTACCGTGATGGGTCGGCCTTGCCGCCACCGAAGAAGGGTGACCAGGCTCGTGTCGAAGATGGGGTAGGCGAGCACCAGGAACGGGATCAGGAGGGAGGTCGGGAGGGTGGGGCTCCGCCAGGAGCCGTAGGCGGCCAGCCCCGCTAGGAGGAACCCCAGGATCTGCGAGCCGGCATCGCCCATGAAGATGGAGGCGTGGTAGAGGTTGTGTCGGAGGAACCCCAGGCAGGCCCCGGCGATGGCCGCGCCCGCCACCGCCGTCGGGAGTTGCTCCGGGCCCAGCTCGATGTACCGGGCGGCGAGGAGGGCAAAGGCCCCGGCGCCGATGGCAGCGACGCCGGCTGAGAGTCCGTCCATGTTGTCCAGGAGGTTGAAGGCGTTGGTGAGGCCCATCAGCCAGAGGACGGTCACGCCCCAGTTCAGGATCGGGTGGGGAAGGAAATTAATCGAGACCCCCCCGGCCAAAGCCAACAGGGCGGCTGCCCCCTGGGCGAGGAGCTTTGTCCGGGGGCGCAGCCCCCGGGTGTCATCCCAGAGGCCCGTCAGGAGAAGGAGGGTGGCGCCGGCCACGAGGCCGATGAGGCCCGGGGCCGGCGGGGCGAAGAACGCGGCCGCCCCCCCGATGGCGGCGTACAGGGCGAGTCCCCCCAGGAGGGGGACGGGACGGGCGTGGAGTTTCCGGGGGGAGGGCCGGTCCATCACGCGGGCCCGGTGGGCGAGGGCGCGGACCACGGGGGTGAGACAGAGGGCCAGGAGGAAGGCCGTCACGAACGGGCCGAGGAGGGGCGTGAGGTACGGCACAGCCTAGCGCCCTCCGAGCCGCCGCCCTTTTCCCGGGGCGAGCCGCTCCTCCGCCCGATACCCAGACAGGGCTGCGTCGCGGCTCACCCCGGGCGGGCGGCAGCCGGAGGGCGGCCGGGGGCGTACGCTCGGGTACGTTGAGGACCGCCGACGACCAAGAACAACGTGAGGCGAAGTTAGTTGGTCCGGCACTAGAGCCTCACTACCTTCTCGATCCCCTCCGAAAGACCCCGGGTGGCGTTCTGGGCGTCGAAGACGAGCCGGCTGTGCCGGAGGATCCACGGAATGTCATACGTGCTGTGTCGAACGGCGATG
>JAKEHP010000360.1 GCA_022614955.1 Candidatus Methylomirabilota bacterium | reverse complement strand
TCCCCCCGGTGGCCTTCCGGAGGTTCCCCATGAGCCGCCCGATGAAGAGGCCGCGGTTCCCCGCCTTCAGGGCGATCTCATGGTAGTGGACGACGATGACCCGCATGCCGCTCCCCTCACCCCTTCGGGCTGGGGTGGGGCGCCATGAAGACGAGGACCACCAGCCGCCCCGGCCCGCCATTCAGCACCCCGTGCTCCACGCCAGCCGGCGCTACCGTCGCCTCCATCGCGCAGAGCTCCGCCTCCTCCCGCCCGACCGTGAAACGGCCTCGGCCCTCGAGGACGAAATACACCTTGTCTTCGCCCTGGTGGACATGCCCCTTCTGGACCTGGCCCGGCTCGAAGCAGTAGAGATCGCAGAAGAACCGCCGGGTCTCGAAGAGGCTCACCTTTTTCATCTTGTCAGTCGCGAAGGCCCTCAGGGCCGCCACGCGCTTCACCTCCATCCCGCTCCCCCTCAGCCCGCCACGATCCGGTGCGCCGCGACCGCCCCGCCGCAGTGGCTCACCATCGTGGCGGCCGTGAAGGCCAGCGCCTCCTTCAGGCGGCCGCTGCGGCCGCCCGGGAGGCCGGGCGGCGCGAAGATGACCAGCAGGAGGCGACGGGTCTGTTCCGTCACGGCCGTCCGCGCCGCGTCGGCATAGGGGCTCCCGAAGGGACCCGCCGCATCGGCCAGGAGGATCTTCCCCTCCCCGTCCACCGCCTTGCCGCCGATGGCGGTCCAGGCCTCGCCCGCCCTCCCGATCCGACAGCTCACCTCGCCCTGCACCTGCTCGGCGTCGTAGGTGCCCATCGGGAGCCGGAAGGTGAGGGAGCCCAGGGTATTCGCATCCACGGCCGCGTTGATCCTGGGGACCCCCTTCCCCTGGAGGACCCGGCGCAGGAGGGCCTCCGCCGAGGGCCGGTAGCGCCCCGGATCGGTCCCGGCCGCCCGGAAGGCGGCCCGCATAGCGGCCACCTCTGGGAGGCGGGCCAGCCCGTCCAGATCGGTGTCCGTCTTCACCCGCTCCGCGCACGCCTCGAGGGCGGACGTGAGGTCC
>JAKEHP010000359.1 GCA_022614955.1 Candidatus Methylomirabilota bacterium | reverse complement strand
TCGGGCCTCGTGATGCTCGTCATTTGGCCCGGCACCCCAGGTGTCGCGTGAGCATGAACTCCATCGTTGGAGACACCCTAGACGGCCTTCTGAACGATTTCCACGACGCGCCACCGCTTGTCCCGACTGAGGGGCCGGGTCTCCGCGAGGAGGACCCGGTCCCCCACCTTGCACGCGTTCTGCTCGTCGTGGGCCTTCACCTTCGTCCGGCGCCGGACCAGCTTGTCGTAGTCGGGGTGCCGGTAGGACCGCTCGATGGCCACGACCACCGTCTTCTGCATCCGGCCGCTCACCACCATCCCCACCACCGTCTTGCGGCTCCCGCGCGGTGCCTCGGCCATGGCTAGGCTTTCCCCCCCTCGGTCGGAGCGGCCCCGCGGGGGCGCTCCCGCAGCACGGTGGCGATCCGGGCCAGGTCGCGGCGCAGCTCGCGGATCCGCATCGGGTTCTCGAGCTGGCTCACCGACGCCCGGAGCCGGAGCTTGAACAGCTCTTCCCGGAAGGCCAGGGCTTTCTCCGCCAGCTCCCCCTCCGTCAGCTCCCGCAGCTCCCGGGCCGTCATGCCGCTACTCCCCGTGGCGCCGCCGGGCCACGAACCGGGTGGCGATGGGGAGCTTGTGCGCCGCGAGGCGCATGGCCTCGCGGGCCTCCCCCTCTGTCACCCCCTCCATCTCGTAGAGGATCCGGCCCGGCTTCACCACGGCCACCCAGCCCTCCGGGGCGCCCTTCCCCTTCCCCATCCGGGTCTCGGCCGGCTTGGCCGTGATCGGCTTGTCGGGGAAGATCCGGATCCAGACCCGGCCGCCCCGCTTCACGTACCGGGTGATGGCCCGGCGGGCCGCCTCGATCTGCCGGTTGGTGATCCAGGCCGCCTCCAGCGCCTTGAGGCCGTACTCCCCGAAGGCCAGCGTGGAGCCCCGGGTGGCGATGCCCCCACGCTTGCCCCGCTGCTGTTTCCGGAACTTGACCCGCTTTGGCTGGAGCATCCCGCAAGTCGCCTAGTGCCGGGCCAACTCACTTCGCCTCGCTTCGTTCTCGGTCGTCGGCGGTCCGGAGCGTACCCGAGCGTACGCCTCCGGCCGCCTCCTCCCTCGGGCCTCGTGATGCTCGTCATTTGGCCCGGCACCC
>JAKEHP010000052.1 GCA_022614955.1 Candidatus Methylomirabilota bacterium | reverse complement strand
GGGGCACCGGCGTGAGCCCCCCGGCGGCCGCCCCACGGCCGCCGCGCCCGCGCTCCCCCATCGGCTTGCCCTCCCCCCCGGCCGCCGTCCCCCACGCTCCCTGTCAGAGCGGAGGCCGCCCGTGACGTTTCCCGCCCCGGCCGCCCCGTTTCGCTGCCGCCGGTGCGCCCTGGCCCTCGAGCGCCGGACCTACGTGATGGGGGTCCTGAACGTTACCCCCGACTCCTTCTCGGACGGCGGCACCTTTCTGGATCCCGGAGTTGCGGTGGAGCACGCCCTCCGGATGGCGGCGGAGGGAGCCGATTGCATTGACATCGGGGGGGAGTCCACCCGCCCGGGGGGACCCCCGGTGAGCGCCGAGGAGGAATGGGAGCGGATCGGCCCCGTCGTCAAAGCCTTGGTGGGACACTGCCCCGTCCCCCTCTCGGTGGACACCACCAAGGCGGTGGTGGCGGCCCGGGCCCTGGGGGCAGGGGTCGCCATCGTGAACGACATCTCCGCCCTCCGCTTCGACCCGGCCCTGGGCGCGGTCGTGGCGGAGGCCGGCGCCGGGCTCATCCTCATGCACATGCAGGGAGCCCCCCGGACCATGCAGGAGCGCCCTGCCTACGGCGACGTGGTGGCCGAGGTCCGGGCCTTCCTGGCCGAGCGGCTCAAGGCAGCCACGGCATCCGGCATCCCTGCCGAGGCCATCCTGCTGGACCCCGGGATCGGGTTCGGCAAGACGGCGGAGCACAACCTCACCCTGCTCCGCCACCTCCCGGAGCTGACGACGCTGGGTCGGCCCTTCCTGGTCGGTCCCTCCCGCAAGTCGTTCATCGGGGCCGTCCTGGGAACGGCGGTGACGGACCGCCTGGAGGGGACGGCGGCGGCCGTGGCGCTGGCCATCGCCGGTGGGGCCGCTCTGATCCGTGTCCACGACGTCAAAGTCATGGCCCGCGTCGCCCGGATGTGCGACGCCATCCTGGGGAGGGGAGCGCCCCATGTGGGAGTTGCTGAGCGCGTTCCGGCCCATTGACCTCCTGGACATCCTCATCGTGGCCGTGGCAAGCTACCAGCTTCTCCTCGTCTTCCGGGGGACCAAGGCCCTGGAGATGATCCTGGGGCTCGCCCTCGTATACGTGGCGGCGCGTTTCTCCTTCTGGGCCGGGTTGCTCACGGTGAACTGGATCCTCCAGAGCCTGCTGGCGGTCTGGTTCCTGGTGATTATCATTGTCTTCCAGCCGGAGCTGCGGCGGGCCCTGGCCAACTTCGGGCAGCGCTCGGCGATCCTGCGGGCCTTCGCCCGGTACGGGGAGGCCCACACCATTGACGAGCTGGTCCGGGCAGCCGTAAGCCTGTCGGCGAAGAAGGTGGGGGTCCTGGTGGTGATCGAGCGCGAGACGCGGCTGGCCGACTACGTGGACGTGGGGGTGGACGTGGACGCCGCGCTCTCCCGTCACCTGCTGGAGACCATCTTCTTCCCCAATTCCCCCCTGCACGACGGGGCGGTCGTCATCAACCGGGGCCGGGTTGCCTCGGCGGGCTGTTTCCTTCCCCTCACCCTGAACCCCGCCGTCAGCCAGGACCTGGGGACCCGCCACCGGGCCGCCATCGGCATCACGGAGGAGACGGACGCGGTGGCGGTGGTGGTGTCGGAGGAGACCGGGACCATCTCGGTGGTCCGGGAGGGGGAGATCGAGCGGGGGTTCGACGGGGTGAGCCTGCGGCGCCGGCTGGAGGAGATCCTGGAGCCGGCCGCGGCGCGGCGGGTGGCCGAGCCGATCCGGCAGGCGGCACGGTAGGGAGCCGATGCAGCGCGCACAACACGTGCTCGGAGCAGCCTGGGCCTGGCTGGCCGACAACTTCGGCATGAAGGTCCTCTCCCTCGGGCTCGCCGTGGCCCTGTGGGTGCTGGTGCTGACGGAGCAGAAGGCGGTGGTGAACCTGAACGTCCCCCTGGACGTGGGGCAGATCCCCCGCACCCTCATGGTCGTCAACGACCCGGTCGAGTACGTGGCCCTGAAGGTCCGGGGCCCCCAGAGCCTGGTGCAGGTGCTGGCCCCCAACGAGGTCACCCTGCCGGGGGCGTTCGCCAAGACGCTGAAGGAAGGGGAGAACGTCCTGAACCTGAGGCCGGAAGAGTTCCAGGTCCCGCGGGGCATCGAGGTCCTGAGCGTCGCCCCCGGCCGGGTCCGCCTGGTCCTAGAGGCGGTGGACGAGCGCCGGCTGGAGGTCATCCCCAAGTTCCGGGGGGAGCCGGCGAAGGGTCACGCCCTCGGAAAGGTCCGGGTCACCCCGAAGGAAGTCCGGGTGGTGGGGCCGCAGGGGGACTTGAAGCGCCTGAACCACGCCTTCACCCAGCCCATTGACATCAAGGGGCAGGATCGGGACTTCCGGGTCACGGCGGAGATCGAGCCCTTCGGGCGGCGGATCCGGATTGTGGAGGGGGAGACGGTCCGCGTAGAGATCGGGATCAAGAAGGGGACGTAGGGTGGGAAAGCTGTTCGGGACCGACGGGGTCCGGGGCATCGCGAACGAAGAGCCCATGACCCCCGAAACGGTGGTGAAGCTGGGGCGGGCCGTGGCCTCCCTCACGCGCCGCCGCGGGGAACGGGCCAGCATCGTCATCGGGAAGGACACCCGCCTCACCGGGTACATGCTGGAGTGCGCCCTCACCTCCGGCATCTGTTCCATGGGCGTGGATGTCCTCCTGGTGGGCCCTCTTCCCACCCCGGGGATCGCCTTCATCATCCGGAGCCTGCGGGCGGACGCGGGGGTGGTCATCTCCGCCTCCCACAACCCCTTTGAGGACAACGGCATCAAGTTCTTCTCGGGGGATGGGTTCAAGCTGCCGGACGAAGTCGAGGCCCGGGTCGAGGAGCTGGTCCTCTCGGGGGAGATTGACGCCATCCGGCCCCGCGCCCGGGAGGTGGGGAAGGCCTACCGGATCGGGGACGCCATCGGCCGCTACATCGAGTTCGCCAAGCGGACCATCCCGAAGGGGATCACCCTCAAGGGGATGCGGATCGTGGTGGACTGCGCCCACGGGGCGGCCTACAAGGTCTCCCCGGCCCTTCTCCGGGAGCTGGGGGCGGAGGTCGTCGCGCTCAACGTGGCCCCCGACGGGTTCAATATCAATGAGGGCTGCGGGTCGCTGCACCCCGAGGGGATGCAGGCGGCGGTCCGGGAGCACCGCGCCGACGTCGGGCTCGCCCACGACGGGGATGCGGACCGGGTCATCCTGGCCGATGAAACAGGCGCCCTGGTGGACGGGGACCACGTCCTGGCCATGTGCGGTCTGGACCTGAAGCGGCGCGGGGCGCTCCGGGGGGACACCGTGGTGGCCACGGTGATGAGCAACGTGGGGCTGGAGAAGGCCCTGGCCGCCCACGGGATCCGGCTCCTCCGGACGGCAGTGGGGGACCGCCACGTCCTCGAGGCGATGCTGCGGGGCAACTATAACCTGGGGGGAGAGCAGTCGGGCCACGTCATCTTCCTGGACCACAATTCCACGGGGGATGGGATCATCACCGCGCTGCAGGTTCTCTTTTTGATGCAGCAGCACGGCAAGCCCCTCTCGGCGCTGCGGCGCTGCATGACGGTTTACCCCCAGGTCCTGGTGAATGTCCGGGTGGCCCGCCGGACTGACCTGAAGACACTCCCGAACGTGAAGCGCGCGCTCGCCGAGGCGGAGGCGGCCCTGGACGGGAACGGCCGCCTCCTGGTCCGGTTCTCGGGGACCGAGCCGGTGGTCCGGGTGATGGTGGAGGGGGAGGAGCAGGGCCGCATCGAGGGTCTGGCCCGCTCGCTCGCCGCGGTCATCGAGAAGGAACTCGGGACCTGATCCCCTCGGGCGGGGCCGCCGCCCTTTTCCCGGGGCGAGCCGCTCCTCCGTAGGAGCTCGAGGGAACCGTGGAGCGTGCAGGGGCCCGGCGGGGGCCGCGCCTGGCCGTGAACGTGGACCACATCGCCACTATCCGGCAGGCCCGGCGGGGCCGCGACCCGGACCCGGTGGCCGCGGCCGCGCTGGCGGAGCTGGCGGGGGCCGAGGGGATCATCGTTCACCTTCGGGAGGATCGGCGGCACATCCAGGATCGAGACCTCCGCCTCCTGCGGGAGACGGTCAGCACTCGCCTGAACCTGGAAATGGCGGCCACCGAGGAGATGGTGGGGATCGCCACCGCCGTCCGCCCCGACCTCGTGACCCTGGTCCCGGAGCGGCGCGAAGAGCTGACGACCGAAGGGGGGCTCGAGGTGGCGGGGCAGCGGGGGCGCCTCACGTCCGTGGTCGGCACCCTGCAGGGGGCAGGCCTTCCGGTCAGCCTCTTCGTCGCTCCGGAGGAAGAGCAGGTGGAGGCGGCCAAGGCGGTGGGTGCCACGGCCGTCGAGCTGCACACGGGCCGCTACGCCGAGGCACGGGGGGAGGCGGCGCGGGAGGTGCTGGGTGCCTTGATCCGGGCCGCCCGATTCGCCGCCGGCGCGGGGCTCCGCGTCTCGGCCGGCCACGGCCTCACCTACGCGAACGTGGAGCCGGTGGCAGCCATACCCGAGGTGGAGGAGCTGAACATCGGCCATTGCATCGTGGCCCGCGCCGCGCTGGTGGGTATGGAGCGAGCCGTGCGGGAGATGCTCACGCGGATCCGCGGCGCGCGGGCGTGAGGGGCTGCGTGGCCGGGGACAGGCGAGGCGGTATCGGGCGCTGGCTCCTGCCGGCGCTCCTGGGGCTAGCGTTGGTGGGGGCGACCGCGCCGCCGCAGGAGGTGATGCTCGCGGCCCCGGCTTCCCTCTGGGCGGTCCTCGAGCAGGCCGGCATCCGGCTGAGCCCAACCGAGGCTATTTCGTTCCTGGATGCGTTCCAGCGGCTGAATCCTGCTGTGACGGACATCCGGCGGATCCACGCCGGGACCCGCCTGCGGCTCCCGCCCGCCTCGGAGGGAATCGCTCGGAAGGTCCCGCTCCTCCAGGTGAGTCTGGCGGTTCGCAAAGCGGCCGCGATGGCCGCTGCCGCCCGACCGCCGCCACCCCGCCCGGCGCGCGTCCCGCCCGCGCCGGCCGCTCCTCCGCAACCGGCCCGGCTCTCCTTCGTCATGGGGAAGCCCGGGACTCTCCCCCCCCTGGCCCCACCGGACCGGGAGGCGGCGCTCGCCGGAATAGAGGGTTCGCTCCGGGGTCTGTTCGCAGCGCTTCAGGAGCCCTACCTGGCCTCGGGCCACCTGGACCTCCCCCTGGGACCCGACGCCCAGATCCGGATCAACCTGGCCGCCATCCCCCTCCTGAGCCTGGCGCCCGACCGGCGCCTCCTCCTCGACGTTCCCGCGGCTCTCCCGCCGGACGTGGCCCGCCTGCTGGAGGAGCAGTACCCGGACGTGGGAGTCGTCTCCCTGGGGGAAGGGCGGGGGCTCCCCGAGGCGATCCAGACCGTGCTGGCCCGCAGCGGCTACTATTCTGTCCAGCGGGATGCGGTCGTGGAGATCGGCGACCGGGCGCGGGTGACGCTGCGGGGAGACTGGGTGATCCTGCAGCGGGACGAGAGTCTCCTGATGGGGCAGGTCAGCGTGGTGAATCTGGTCCGGGATCCCCGCTTCTTGATCCCGGAGCCGATCAAGGCCTACGCCTACCGGCGGGGCATCTGGGTGAGCGACCTGTTCGTGGGCGGCGGCGAAATCCCCCCCGCTCCCATCCCCGTCACGGATGTGCCACTCCCCCGGACGCTCGACGCCTCGAACCGGGAGCGCCTGGTGGACTCCCTTTTGGATCTACTGGGGGAGGTGCCGGAGCGGTCGGTCCGCCTCACCGTGTTCGAGGACCCGGCAGCAGGGGTCCGGGTGGACGCCACCGTGAGCCGACTGGTCCGCCGCCCCTCCGCGGGGATCGCCCTGGATCTGGCCGGGCTTCCGGAGGGCGTCCTGCTCCGCCTCCGCCAGGCTGGCTACCGGGTCGTCCCCCTCCAGGTGGAGGGGCCGGAGGAGATCACCCGCCGGCTCCTGGACGGCCTGGAAGTCCCCTACCAGGAGGAGACCTTCTGGCGGGGCTTCGAGCCGGCGAGCAGCAACCTCACAGTACTCGTTCCCGGTTTCGTCCTGCGGCCCCCGGGGACCGGGCCCGGGGATGCCGTGCGCATCCTGTTGACCCGGGTCCCCGTGGATGAGGACCTGGCCCGCTACCTCATGAGCCGCCGTGTGGCGGTCGCTCGCTTCTGAGGGCTGCATGCCCGAGATCCAGTTCCAGGAGTGGTTACCCCCGTCGGAACTCCAGCGCCGGCGGGAGGAGGAAGCGCGCCGGCGGGCGCAGGCGGCGCGCCGGCGGCAACGCCTCCTGGTCGCAGCGGTGCTCCTCGTGGCCGGTGCGGGGGGAGGGGTCCTCTGGTGGGAGTGGGCCCGCAGGGCAAAGCCCTCCTCCGGGGCGGTGGCAGCCCCTGCTTCCCCCGGTCCCGCCGCGCCGACCCTATCCGGGCCCCTCTCGGGTGCGCCAGGCGCGGCGTCCCAGGTGTCCCCGGTCGAGCGCGGCCTGGAACTCTGGTACGCCCTCACCCGGAGCGCGGAGCTGGGGGAGGCGCAGGTGCAGGCGACGCTCCAGACACCGGCCCTCGTGGCGCTCCGGGCCACGGCCCTGGGGAAAGGGATGGACTGGCCGGCGCGCTTCGACCACGGCAGCTACCTCTACGTCGAGGTCCGGGTCGGGGCGGCGAGGGGAGGTCTGCGGGAGGCCTTCCTGGCCGATCCGGCCGGGAGCCTTGCCCTTGTGGACGACACCGGGCACCGGGTGCGGGGGGTGCTGCCGGAGGCGTTCCGGGAGGAGGCAGTGGCCCTCACCCATGGGGAAGGGGTGAAGGGGGTCACCGCGGCCACCTTCCTGGCGGCCTTCCCCCGGGCCGGCCTCTCCCCCGCGACCCGGTTCCTGCGCCTGGAGGTGGCGAACCTGGCCAGCTCCCGTCGGCCGGGCCTCACCTGGGAGGTCACCCCGGGCACCGGGGAGGTGATCTTGCCGGAGCCGCGCTCGTGATCATCGGGGTCGGGACCGACCTGGTCTCGGTGCCCCGCCTGCGGCAAGCGGTGACACGGCGCGACCGGCTGCTCCACCGCCTCTTCACGGAGTCGGAGGTGGCGGAGTGCCGCCGCCGGGCCGATCCCGCCCCCCACCTGGCCGCCCGGTTCGCCGCCAAGGAGGCCTGCCTCAAGGCCCTGCAGACCGGCATGGGGGGCGGGATCCGGTGGCGGGAGGTGGAGGTGGAGGGAGGAGGGGGGAAGGTGCCCCGCCTCATCCTGCGCGGGGCCGCGGCGGCGCGGGCCGCCGCCCTCGGCGTGCGGCAGACCTACCTCTCGTTGGCCCACGAGGGGGAATACGCGCTGGCCTTCGTGGTGGCCACGGACTGAGCATGAAGCTCGTGACGGCAAAGGAGATGCGGGAGCTGGACCGCCGGGCCACCGCGGAGTACGGCGTCCCCTCGCTCCTGCTCATGGAGAACGCGGGCGCGGCCGTGGCGGCGGAGGTGGAGCGGCGCTTCGGGGCGGTCCGGGGGAAGCGGATCGTTGTCTGCTGCGGGAAGGGGAACAACGGGGGGGACGGCTTCGTGGCGGCGCGGCACCTCCACAACCGGGGGGCGGCGGTGCGGGTCCTCCTCTCTGCGAAGCGCGCCGAGATCGCCGGCGACCCTCGGATCAATCTCCAGATCCTGGAAAAGACGGGCCTGCCGATCCTCCCTGTGGAGACAGCCGAGCAGGTGGCGGGCGCCCGCGAGGCGATGGCCGCCAGCGATCTGCTCCTGGACGCCCTCCTCGGGACCGGGCTCACCGGGGCCGCCAAAGGGGTTGCGGCCAGTCTCATCACCGCCATGAACGAGGCCGGCCGGCCGGTGGTGGCCCTGGATCTTCCCTCCGGCCTCGGCTCGGACGACGGGCTCCTGCGGGGCCCCTGCATCCGGGCCACCTGCACCGTTACCTTCGCGCTCCCGAAGCGGAGCCTGCTGCTGTACCCGGCCGCCGCGGCCGCCGGGGAGCTGGTGGTGGCCGATATCGGCATGCCGGCCCCGCTCCTCCGCGACCCGGCTATCCTGGTGGAGGTCCTGGAGCCGGCCGACGCGGCGGCGGCCTTCCCGCCCCGCGACCCGGACGCGCACAAGGGGAGCTACGGCCACGTCCTGGTGGTGGCGGGCTCAGTGGGGAAGACCGGCGCGGCGGCCCTCTGCAGTCTGGCCGCGCTCCGGGTCGGGGCCGGGTTGGTCACGCTGGCCCTCCCGGAGAGCCTGAACGATGCCATGGAGGCCAAGCTCACCGAGGTCATGACGGTGCCCCTCCCGGAGACGGAGGAGCGGACCCTCTCCCGCGCGGCGCTGGAGAAGCTCCTGCCCCTCCTGGAGGGGAAGGCGGCCGTGGCTGTGGGCCCGGGACTCTCCACGCATCCCAGCACGGTGGCCCTCGTCTGGGAGCTGGTCGCGGCCGCCCGCCTCCCCCTGGTCGTGGATGCCGACGGGATCAACGCCCTGGCTCACCGGTTGGAGGCCCTGGGGAAGGTCACCGCCCCCCTCGTTCTCACCCCCCACCCCGGGGAGCTGTCCCGCCTCCTCACGGTGGGGACGCAGGAGGTCCAGGAGCAGCGGGTCCCCATCGCCCAGAAGGTGGCGCAGACCTACAACCTCACCCTGGTCCTGAAGGGGGCGCGGACGGTCGTCGCGAGCCCCAAGGGACAGGTGGCCATCAACCCCACCGGCAACCCCGGCATGGCGACCGCCGGCGCCGGGGATGTGCTCACCGGGGTCCTGGCCGGCCTCATCGCCCAGGGGGGAGATCTCGAGCTGAAGACGCGGGCCGGGGTCTACCTGCACGGGCTGGCGGGGGACCTGGCCGCGGACGCCCTCACGGCAGAGGCCATGCTGGCGGGCGATATTCTGGAGCGCCTGCCGGAGGCCATCCGCCGGGTGAAGGGGGCCGCCCGACCAGCGGGATGAAGGAAGCCCGCCCCTCGTTCCGATCCCGCTCCCCCGGTGCCACCCGCGCCGCGGCGGCCGCGTTCGGCCGCTTGGCGACGCCGGGGACCGTCATCTGTCTCCGAGGGCCGCTCGGGTCGGGCAAGACGGTCTTCGTCCAGGGGCTGGCGCGGGGGCTCCGCGTGGGGCGGGGCCAGCAGGTCCGGAGCCCCACCTTCACCCTCCTGCACGAGTACGCGGGTCGTCTCCCCCTCTTCCACTGGGATCTGCACCGGATCCGCTCAGCCGAGGAGTGGGCGGCGCTCGGCTGGGAGGAGGTGTGCGACGGGCCGGGGGTGGCCGTCCTGGAATGGGCGGACCGGGCTGGATCAGCCCTGCCGCGTGACCGGGTGGAGGTGACGCTCGGCATCGCGGGTCCCCGGGAGCGGATGCTCACCCTGCGGGCCACTGGTCGCCACTCCCGCGCGCTCCTGCGCGCGTGGTGCGCCGCCCACCCCTTGTAGGGGCGCATCCCCTGTGCTATCGTCCCAGGAAATGCCTCCCGGAACGTCCGTCCCTTGGAGAGGATTGCGCCCGATGCCGATGGAGATGCCGCCCCATTCCCCGCGGACGCCCGCCCGGGCCGTCCTGGTTGCCCTTCTGGCAGTGGCCCTCCTGGCGACGGGTACCACCGCCGCGCCCCTCTTCACCGACGGGGGGGGGACGGGGCAGGCCTCGCCTGACCTGCGCGCGCTCAACCAGTCTCTCACCGGCCTGGTCCGCCAGGTCCGTCCGGCCGTGGTCCGGATCGGCGTGGCCAACGGTCCGGTCTCAGAGCGGCCGACGCCCGAGCACCCGCCCGCCCCCCCCGAGGACCGGCCCAGGGTGGGGACCGGATTCTTCGTCAGCCCCGACGGCTTCCTGGTCACCAACAACCACGTGGTGGCCGAGGGGGGCGAGGTCGAGATCCGCCTCTTCGACGGGCGGCGGCTGACCGCGAAGGTTGTGGGGAAGGACGCCCGGAGCGACCTGGCGCTCCTGAAGGCGGAGGGGGGCCCGTTCCCGATCCTCCCTCTGGCCAACTCGGACGCCGTCGAGATCGGGGAGCTGGTGCTGGCGGTGGGCAACCCCTTCGGCCTGGAGGCGACCGTCACCATCGGCCTCGTCAGCCGGAAGGGGCGGGGGATGGGGGGGAGCGGGCCCTTCGATGACTTCATCCAGACCGACGCCGCCATCAACCCCGGCAACTCCGG
>JAKEHP010000358.1 GCA_022614955.1 Candidatus Methylomirabilota bacterium | reverse complement strand
AGGCAGGCCGAGA
The DNA here is from genome assembly GCA_022614955.1 of Candidatus Methylomirabilota bacterium. GTDB lineage: Bacteria > Methylomirabilota > Methylomirabilia > Methylomirabilales > JACPAU01 > JACPAU01. The sequence goes on along the minus strand of JAKEHP010000358.1, from coordinate 3,245 downwards.
GCCCGGTGTTGGCCGCGGTGTAGGGGTAGCGGTCGCAGCGGACCTTGAGGCCCAGCGCAAGGGCGCCCTCGATCCGGGCAAATGCCTCCGGCAGTTTCCCCCAGTTCTTCTCTCCGGACGTCTTGAGGTGGGAGATCTGGAGGGGGATGGCCGCCGCCTCCGCCACGCCGAGGACTTCCTCGAGCGCTTCGAGGAGCCCATCCCCCTCGCTCCGGATGTGGGCGGTGAGGATCCCGCCCGCCTCCCGGACGACGGCGGCGAGGGGCGTGAGCTCTTCCGGCTTCGCGAAGCAGGCCGGGGCGTACGCCAGACCCGTGGAGAGGCCGACCGCCCCCTCGGCCATCCCCCGGCGGGCCAGGGCGGCCATGCGCTCCGCCTCCTCGGCCGTGGGAGCCCGGTTCGCCCCGCCCAGGATCGAGCCCCGGAGCGTGTTGTGGCCGATCAGGAGCGCGAAATTGATGCCGATCCGCTCCCGCACCAGGCGGGCGAAGTACTCCGCCACCGTCGAGAAGCCCAGGCGGAGGCCGTAGGTCTCCCGGTAGGTCTCCTCGCGCTCCCGCTGCCACGGGCCGGCGATCGGGGCGGCAGCGTAGCCGCAGTTGCCCCCCACCTCCAGGGTCACCCCTTGCAACAGTGAAGACTCCGCCTCCGGGGCCAGCAGCAGGTGGTAATCCGAGTGGGAGTGGATGTCCACGAAGCCGGGGGCTGCGGCGAGCCCCGCGGCCTTCAGGACGCGCCGTGCCGGGCCGGCCACCTCCGGGCCGACGGCGGCGATCCGGTCCCCCTGGATGGCGATGTTCCCCTCGACCGGGGAAGCGCCCGTCCCGTCGTACACAAGCGCATCGGCGATCAGCAGGTCGTACATCGCGCGCGGGGTCCTTCTCTATGGCCTTGGGCTCTCCGGCCGCGGGACCGGCTGACCCCCGAGCAGGACCTCGTGGAGCGTCAGGTCCTCCTCCAGGATCACCAGGTCGGCCAGCGCTCCGGGGACGATCCGCCCCCGGTCCGTGAGGCCCATGAGGCGGGCCGGCGTCTCGCTCGCCATCCGCGCGGCCTCCCGGAGGCTCGCCGCACCGAACTCTACCACGCGCTTGAGCGCAGCGTCCATCGTGAGGAGGCTCCCGGCGAGCGTCCCCTCCGCCGTGACGGCGCGCCCCTCCCGGAGCATGACCCGCTGCGCCCCGAGGGTGAAGACGCGCCCGGACTCCTGCCCCTGGGCGCAGCCGGCCAGACTGACGGCGTCCGTCGTCAGGGCGGCCGCCGCGGGGCCCTTCAGGCGCAGCGCGAGGGCGAGAACGGTCGGGTGGACGTGGACGCCGTCGGGGATCAGGCCCACGCTGACCCGGCGATCGGCCAGGGCGACGGCGGCCGGTCCGGGCGCCTGGTGATTGAGGGGCGCCATGGCATTGAAGAGGTGGGTGGCGTGGCGGATCCCGGCGGTGATCCCTGCGCTCGCCTCCTCCGCGGTCGCATCGGTGTGTCCCATGGCCACGAGGCACCCGCGCGCCGCGGCTGCGGCGATCATGTCGAGGGCGCCCGGCACCTCCGGCGCCAGCGTGAGCAGCCGGATCATCCCGCCGGCCGCCTTCCAGAGGCGCTCGAGGGCCTCGAGCCGGGCCGGGTGGATCGCCTCCCGGGGATGGGCGCCGACACGCTTCGGGTTGAGAAAGGGCCCCTCCAGGTGGATGCCGGGCATGCGCGGCAGGTCGGCCGCCGCCAGCCTCAGATCGGCGGCGACCGCCGCGAGGGCGCTCTCCAGGCGGGGCAGGGTATTCGTAATGATGGTCGGGAGGAGGGTCGTCGTGCCGTGGCGCAGGTGGAAGGCGGCCGCCGCCGCCCGGTGCGCGGGATCGGGGTCGGCGAAGTCGAAGCCGCCCCCGCCATTCACCTGATGATCCACGAACCCGGGGAGGACGAGGCGCCCCTCGAGGGAGCGGCTCCGGCCGGATTTGCCCCGCGGCGCTCCGCGGCCCACGGCAGTGATCCGGCCCCCGGTGAGCGCCACGTACCCTCGCGGGATCTCCTCCCGGGGAGTGAAAATGCGGGCGTCGGTCAGAAGCACGGGAGCCGCTCGCCTCACGTGCGGGGCCCCCCGGCCGTCCCCGGGATCGGGCGCCCCGACCGCCGCGGCAGAATGATAACCCGGTCCACGACGGTTCCCGCCGGATCCCGGAGGGTGGCCTCGTCCCCGGTGTTGTTCCAGACGGGGCCGCCTGCCCGCCAGTAGAGACGCGCCTGCCCGGCCGCCTCGAGCGCGTCAGTGCCGTCCCCCGAGAAGACCAGGACCGTATAGCCCGGGTGCAGGGTGAGGGGGGGAAACCGGTAGCGGTGGCCGAAGCGGTCCTGGAGGGTGTAGCCGGCGAGCGAGGCGGGCTCCGCCGCCACGCACGCGATCCGGACGTACTCCCCGTTCGGGTCCTCCCGCTCATCTCCCGGGGGGTTGGCCCGGACGGTCACAATCTTAAACGGCCCACGGATCCCGGCCGGGCCCCAGATCCCGCGGCGGGTCTCCCGGGCCTCACGTTGCAGTTCGAGGAGATACTCCGCGTGCTTCCCGTTGGGCGGGATGAGGAGGACGTGGGCCAGCCCCTCCTGGATGAGGGTCGCGCTCACGGAGGTCCCCCCGACGTAAACGAAGGCCAGCAGTCGCCCGTACTGGTCCCGGACCTCCGTGTCGGTCTCGAGGGTAACGGTCTGCCCCCGCACCAGGGCGGCGTTGCGGGCCGTGGCCTCGGCGGCGAAGGGCTGCCCGGTCTCCGGCGCGTTGATCCCCAGGTAGCGGACCCGCTCGCCGGACTCGATGTGAACCGTGTCCCCGTCCAGGACGCGGATTACCCGGGCGGGCGCGGCCGGGACGGCGGTGCCGGCCAGAGCCAGGAGGAGGGCCAGAGCCGAGAGGGCGGACCGAGCCGGGGACATCGGGCTCATAGGGCCGGGATCCGGTCGCGGTAGCGCGCCTCGAGGGCACGGTTGTGTTCGTCCCCCCCCGGGACATTGGCGCTCCGGTACACGGGGGGGGTGAGGCCGGCTTTGAGGAAGTGCTCCACCACCCGGCAGATCAGGTTGTTCAAGAGATAGACCCCGGCCAGCAGGGATGTGGGGCCGACCTTGGCGCTCAGGTCGGGGTAGGCCACGGCGGCGTCGCCCACCTCGCCGCAGTTATCCAGGACGCAGTCGGCCACCTCGAAGAGGCGCTTCCCGCTCGCCTGCCGGGAGGGGGTCGCCCGCGCATGGGCGAGGGAGGT
>JAKEHP010000357.1 GCA_022614955.1 Candidatus Methylomirabilota bacterium | reverse complement strand
GCCGAGGTAGCTTCAAAAGGTGTGTAAAAGGCGAAAGGCGATGTAGCCTTCCCGGGTGAGAGTCATCACCCACGGGCCTTGTGCCCGCAACGGAAAGGAGACACCGCCGTGGAGAAGAAGAACACCCCCGCCGGGGTGGAGGCAAGCCCGCTCTGGGCGACGTTGGAGCGCTTCGCCCGCCAGGAGATCCAGGGGTTCATTCAGGGGCTGCTGGAACAGGAGGTCACCGACCTGCTGGGTCGGGGGAAGTCCTGTCGTCGGACGGTGGTGGATTCCACCCCGGGGTACCGCAACGGCTATGGCAAACCCCGCCGGCTGACGCTCTCGAACGGGACCATCACCCTGCAACGCCCGCGGGTGCGGGGCCTGGAGGAGCGCTTCGAAAGCCGGGTGCTGCCGCTCTTTCAGCGGCGGACCCGGGAAGTGGGCGCCGTGTTGCCGGAGCTCTACCTGCACGGCCTGGCCCAAGGGGACTTCACGCTGGCGCTGCGCGGGCTCTTGGGAGAGGGCGCGCCGCTCAGTGCCAGCTCGATTGCCCGGCTCACGGCGGGCTGGGCGGCGGAGTATGGCGCCTGGCGGGAGCGCTCGCTGGCGGAGCTCGACCTGGTCTATCTCTGGGCCGATGGGCTCTACGTGAAGGCGGGCCTGGAGGACACCAAGGCCGCCCTGCTGGTGGTGATCGGGGCGCTGAGTGACGGGCGCAAGGTGGTGCTGGCGGTGGAGCCGGGGCAGCGGGAATCGACGGCTTCGTGGGCCGAGGTCCTGCGGAGCCTCAAGGCCCGCGGCCTCTCGGCCCCCCGGCTCACGGTGGCCGACGGGCACCTGGGGCTTTGGGGCGCGCTGGCCCAGGTCTATCCCGAGAGCGCCGAGCAGCGGTGCTGGAACCACCGGATCGTGAACCTCCTCGACGCGGTGCCGCTGAAGCACCAGGGCGAGGTCCGGGTCGCGCTCCGCGCCATCGCCTATGCTGCGACGCGGGCCGAGGCCGAGCGGCTCCACGCCCGCTTCGCGCAGCGCTACCGGGCCCGCTTTCCCAAAGCGGTGGAGCGGCTGGCGCACGACTGGGACCGCCTGGTGGCGTACTACGACTTCCCCCAGGAGCACTGGCGCCACCTGCGGACCACCAACGTGGTGGAGTCCCCGTTTGATGCCGTGCGCTTGCGGACCTCGGCGGCCAAGCGCTTCAAGAAGGTGGAGAACGGGAGTGCCATGATCTGGAAACTCCTGCTCGTCGCCGAGCGAAGCTTCCGCCGGCTGAATGCGCCGGAACTGCTCCCCGCGGTCTATGCCGGCGCGAAGTACGTCGATGGCATCGCGGAGAAAGTCAGGCCGGGACGGCTCGCCGCCTGACGTCGTTTACACACCTATTGACGAGACCTCTAGCGGCCAGCGTTCAGGGTCAGTCCTCGAGTCCCCTCCTGCCGGATCTGGAAGACATCGAATCCCAGGCCCTCACCGGCGCGGGTGGAGAGGGCGTCGGAGAGCTGGCCGAACGCGACCCGTTGCCCAAACCCGCCGCCCTCCGACTGGGCGCCCAGCGGGTTATCCGAGGCCGGCCGCCCGGTGACGATGTAAGACAGGATGTCCTCCTGGCCCATGGTGGGGTCGGCGCTGAAATCGAGCGCGAGACTGTCGGGCCGCCCGGTCGCTTGAACGTGGATCAGCACCCCGTCGTCTTCGCCCCCGCCCTGGGTGGGGACCTGATACTCTGCGGTGACGTTGATCCAGGTCTGCTTCACCGGGCCGCTGAGCCGGATC
>JAKEHP010000356.1 GCA_022614955.1 Candidatus Methylomirabilota bacterium | reverse complement strand
TCAGGGTAGTGATCGTCCGCATGGGGATCATCCTCACCCCCGCGGGTGGCGCGCTCCAGCGGATGCTGCTCCCCTTCCGGCTCGGCCTGGGCGGCCCCCTGGGGTCGGGTCGCCAATGGTTGAGCTGGGTGGCCGCCGATGACGCCGTGGGGGCGGTGCACCATGCGCTCATGACCGAGGATCTCGCCGGGCCGGTTAACGTCACGGCCCCCGAGCCGGTCCGGGGCCGTGAGTTCGCGGCCACCCTGGGCCGGGTGCTCCGCCGGCCCGCCCTGCTGCCTGCCCCGGCTGCTGGACTGCGCCTGCTGTTCGGTGAGATGGCGGACGTCGCCCTGCTCGCCAGCCAGCGGGTGATCCCTGCGCGCCTGCTGGAGTCGGGTTACGGCTTCCGTTTTCCGGCGCTGGAGGGAGCACTGCGGCATCTCCTCGGCCGATGAGGTGGTGATGACCGGTCCGGCCAGGCCGAAGGCGGTGGTGCTCCTCAGCGGTGGGATGGATTCCAGCACCACCGCGGCGATCGCCCTGGAGCAGGGGTACGACGTGCACGCGCTCAGCATCCACTACGGCCAGCGCCACGCCGTAGAGCTGGAGGCGGCGCGGCGGGTGGCCCAGGCGCTGGGGATCCGGCGGCACGTGGTGATCGACATCGATCTCCGCGCCTTCGGCGGCTCCGCGCTGACGGGGGACCTGGAGGTGCCCAAGGACACCCCGCTGGACCGGATCGGGGAGAGGATTCCCCCGACCTACGTGCCGGCGCGTAACACCATCTTCCTGGCCCTGGCGCTGGGCTGGGCCGAGGCCCTGGGGGCCCGCGATATCTTCCTGGGCGCCAACGCCCTGGACTACAGCGGCTACCCCGACTGCCGCCCGGAGTTCGTCGCCGCCTTCGAGCGGATGGCCAACCTGGCTACCCGGGCCGGGGTGGAGGGCGCGACGATCCGGGTTCACACGCCGCTCATCACGCTCTCCAAGCGCGAGATGCCGATCAGAGGATGGGTCTGGTAGTAGGGAGCGGTTTTGAAGGACAGCCGGAGGTTCTGGAGATGCTCATCGCACAGCGGCGTTTCTACGGTAATCCGCCGGAGGTGGTGCAAAAGGTCAAGGACCCGAAGTTTTTTTTCCCTTTGCTCGAGCGCTTGGGTCTACCCTATCCCGCGGTGATTGCCGAT
>JAKEHP010000355.1 GCA_022614955.1 Candidatus Methylomirabilota bacterium | reverse complement strand
CGGCGAGGGGCTGCGCGAACGCGCTGCGGCAGCGGATTCGATCGGGACGTGGCTCGCGGAGCTGCTCGCCCCCGAGCATCTTGTCCAGGAGACCGTCGCATTCTTCCAACCGATGGGGGTCTCGCGCGTGGAGGAGCTGGACGGCATCCGAGAGGATGTGGTCTTTGCGCTACCGCCAGAGATCCAGCGAGACCTGCCGGCAGGGAGCAAGGCGGCGCGATCCCTCAGGGTGTTAGGGCGACCTTGATCGCCTCCCCCCGGGCTATCAGCTCGAAGGCCTCCGGCAGAGAGGAAAGCGCCATTTGGTGCGTCAGGAGGATCTTGGTGTTCACCAGCCCCTGCTCGAGGAGGCCGAGGGCCTCGCGGATGTGGCGGGGGGTATGGTGGAAGACACCGAGCAGCATGAGTTCCTCGTAGTGCATCCGGCGCGTATCCACCCGAAAGCTCGTCCCCGGCTCACACCCCCCGAAGAGAACGACCGTTCCCGCCTTGCGGGTCACCTCGACCGCCTGCTCCCACACCTCGGGTCTCCCCGTCGCCTCGATGGTGACGGCGGCACCACGGCCCTCGGGGCTTAACCGCCGGACCTCGGCGAGCACCCGTTCCCCCTGCGCCGCATCGAGGATCTCATCCGCGCCGGCCTCGGCGGCCTTGGTCAACCGGAACTGGCCCTTCCCCACCATGATGACCCTGACCCCCTGTCTCTTTGCGAGCTGCGTGAGGAGGAGCCCCATCGGCCCGGCCCCGAAGATGCACAGGGTCTGCCCGAGCCTCACGCCGGAGCGCTCGATCCCATGAAGGGAACAGGCGAGCGGCTCGACGAGGGCGGCCTCGGCAAAGCTGAGATGCTCCGGAAGCGGGAGGAGGTTCTGCCGAACGATGCGGGCCGGGACCCGGATGTACTCGGCATAGGCGCCGTTCAAGAATTGTAAGTCCTCACACAGATTGACCCGTCCCATCCGGCACGGGAAGCAAGAATGGCAGGGGGCGGAGTTGGCCCCGACCACCCGGTCTCCACCCCGCACCGACGCGACCCCCTCGCCCACCGCTTCGACGGTCCCGGCCCATTCGTGGCCAAAGAGGGCGGGGGTCTTTTTGATCATGACCGGGTGGCCCCGGCGATAGGTCTTGAGGTCCGT
>JAKEHP010000354.1 GCA_022614955.1 Candidatus Methylomirabilota bacterium | reverse complement strand
CGGCCGAAGAACGAGTCAACTGCTTTAGACCCATTCGAACTCCAGGATAGTCACGGGGCGATCCTGGGACGCCCGCCCGCGTGTTTATTGCGCCTTCACCCAGGTACTTCCTTCCCCCACCAGCTTAATGGCTACATCGGTAAAAAAGACCCGCAGTGGCTTGCCGTCCATCCACTTCCCGATGTGGTTCAGTGAGAGCAGGAGGGGGCCGGCCTTCTTGTAGTCTTCCCACGACCAGACGCCAGTCGGTTGTGGGCTTCCGCCTTGGTGCCAGGTCCACTCGCGGATGCGGTTGTCGGGGCCAACGAAGAGTTCCCAGGTGTCACCGGGCGAGTAGCCGCCCGCCGGGGGGTACGTCACCACGACGCGCCGGGCGGAACCCTTCCCCAGGGGCAGTTTGTGCATGCCCGTGTCTTCGACTTTGGCACTGCTGTCCCAGATCAGGTGGAACGGGAACAGCAGCCAATACTGATCGTTGATGAACGCCGGATCGATCTCGTCCTTCACGACGGCGGCCTGGCTGCTGAGTTGGGAACGCCGGTATGTCAGCTTCACCGGGTTGCCTGCCTTGTCCTTTCCCTCGTAGGAGACCTGGTCGGTCTTGGGCTCCCAGACCGACGTTCGAGAAAGGTTGCGTTCGGGTATGTTGAAGGTGTAGCGGATCTGCTCGATTTGGCTAAACGAATCGAGACCATACGTCTTAGCGATTTGTGCGGAGATGGGCGGGCGCTCTTGCGCCCAGGAAGTTGCAGCGAGGACCAGCACCCCGAGAAGCAGAAGATGGATCACCCGAATACGGCTCGCCTTGGTCATGGAGTTCCCTCCTCGGTGAAACCGGATAGGTCACGTGCACAGATGCCGTGGGAGGAGACTACGTAGCGAGTGAGTCAGCTCCGCCCACTCGGTGAAAAAGCAGACGCCCCAACAGGGGCTAACTCCCTGAACGGGGCGCTCACATACAGCACCTCCCCCTATCGTAGTAGGGGGAAAGCGACACAAATTGGTTGGAGTTCTTCGGTGTAAGGGAACCCTATACGCAACCGTTCTGGCCTTGTCAAGTGAAGACTCTATTGCAGTTACGCTGTCCTTATTTCGGGTTGCAAGTAATCTGACGCCTAAGAAATAAGACCGCCATCCCCCTACCCCGACCTCAGTTCGCTCCTGGGCGCCAGACCCCGCGGCGGCAGCATCCATACGGCCAGGGCGATCGGGGGGGTAAAGAGCACCCAGGCCAGCAGGTCGAGGGTGCCGGACCCATCGAGAAGGAGTACTCATCGGCGCCAGTCCACCGAACCTTGTACTCCCCTCACGGAAGATCCTTGTCGTCATGACACTGGCTAACGGACTGGGGGCTCAGCTGCCCCCAGCGTCGGGACTAGCGTCGGGGAATTCTCGGCAAAATCAGGGAAAAGCCGGCGAAGGCCGGGGAAAAGTCGAACGCCCGCAAACCCGCCATGGACGCGGCTCCGCGGGCATTCTTGCGGGGTTGGCCTACCCCCGTCCGCCCGGATTACGAATCAGCTGCTCTGCCACTGAGCTACGCCGGCCCGCGCGAGGCGGTCCCGACCGTAGCACGGCGGCCGCGAGGGGGTCAAGGCGCCGCGTCCTCTCGCGCCCCGGCCCCCGCGAGTCAAGCGTGCCCCGCAAGCCTCCAGCCGGGGCCGGTGGCCGGTGGCCCCAGACGAGGAACATAACCATCTCCTCGCGCCGGCGGTCCCGCCGGAACCGCGTCGGCAACAGCCGCCATCAGGGCGGCAAGAGCGCCCGGGTGGCGCTCAACGTAACGGGCAATCGAGCAGGCGAGCCCCGGCCGGCGAACGACCGCCTGCAGGAGAGCGAGGAATCGCCAGCGCGGTCCGAGGAGACGGCGGCGGGAGGCCGCATACGCCGCCTGGACCTCGGCCGGCTGGGCGCCGGCTGCCAGGCCATCGGCAAGAAGGCCACCAGCGAGGGCGCCGGTCTGAAGGGCGGCCGTAACCCCCTCGCCGGTCAGGGGATCATAGAAGCCGGCTGCATCCCCGACGAGGAGAGCGCGACCCACGCCGGGTAGCTCGCGCCGAAACGCCAGGGGCCCGACGCCGTAAAGGCGGCCCACCGGTCGCGCCCCGGCGGCCCGCCGCGCCACGGAGGGAAAGGCCGCGAGCTGCCCGGCCAGCAGATCGGACAGGCCCGCCCGGCAGGCCTCGACCCTCCAGTCCGTCACGAGGCCGACACAGGCCCGTCCGTCCGGGAGCGGGTTGACGATGCAGTAGGCATGGCGGCCCACGAAGACCTCTGCCAACCGGGCCGCGCCCGGAAAGTCGGCGAAGTCCGCGAGGATGCCAAACCGTCGCAGGCGGAGCAGGCGCCGCCGAAGCCCGACGGCGCGGGCAACGGCCGAGTGGCGCCCATCGGCCCCGATGACCCACTCCGCCCGCAGAGTGAGCACGCGGCGGCCCGCCAGCCCCTGGACGACGACGTGAGACGCTCCGGCCTGCACGTCGAGGACCCGGAGGCCCTCCAGGATCCGGACGCCGGCCAGGCGCGCCCGATCCAGGAGAGCAGCGTCGAGGGATTCCCGGTTGACCGCGAAGGCGGGAGGCGAATCCAGGCCGGCGGCCGCCGGGCCTCCCGGGAACCGCCCTAGGAGGACAGATCCGTCCGGGGCCTCGATGCGCATCCCGGCAAGCGGCCGAGCTCCGGCCCCCCGGACGGCCTCCCAGAGACCAAGACTGCCGAGCAGGCGCGCCCCCGCTGGCCCCACGAACTGGCCGCAGGGCTTCGGCCGGGGGAAGCGGGCGCGGTCCAGAAGGAGAACCTCCGCCCCGCGCCGGGCCAGCACGAGCGCCGCGACGGCCCCCGCGGGACCCCCTCCCACGACTACGACCTGTGTCCGGCTCCCGCCCGTCATGGTCTGGCCTCCAGGGCAAGGCGAAACCAGGCGCGCCGGCAGACGCGGGCCCCCCGGAGGCCCGCCCGCACCGCCAGAGCCCGGATCTCCTCCGGCGTGAAGGCGCGCCGGAAGGAGAGGGCGCCATCCGTCCGCGTGGGGTTCGAGCACCACGAGAGGAGCAGACTGGTCGCCAGCAGCCCGAGGCGGCTTCGCCGAAGGTCGTTCACCAGGAGGGCGGCGCGGCTCACGCGGGCCATCTCGCCCAGGACCTGGACCGCCTCCCGGTCGTCAAAGTGGTGCAGGCTGAGGTTACAGAGGGCGATGTCCACGCTCCGGTTCCGGAGCGGGAGGGCGCGGGCGTCCCCGCGCACCAGGACGATTTCGGGGAACGGCCGGATGCCCTCGCGGGCAAAGGCGAGGGTCTGCGGCTGGAGATCGAGGGCGATGATCCGCAGGCGGCGCCCCGCGGCGCGCGCCCGCCGGACGAGCGCGACCGGGATGTCCGCCCCCCCCGTGGCAACATCCAGAAGGGTGAGGGTCTGACCCCCTGCGGCTAGGTGCCGCGCGGTGAAGCGGGCGGCCACCCGGAGCCCGCCGAAGCACCGGTTCAGCCAGGTCAGGTTCCGCAGGGCTCCGGCTAACTCCGCGGGCGCGAGATCCGGGGCATCCATCCGCTCGGTGGACTCGGTCTCCCGGGCAAGCGGGGGGAGGAGGGCCGGCCTCACCATTGGAGGAGAGCCCCCTCGGCCGCGAAGCCGGGGCCGAGGGCCATCATGAGACCGTAGTCCCCGGGGCGGGGCTGGCCGGAGGCCATCACCGCCTCCAGAACGAAGAGAACTGTGGCCGAGGACATGTTCCCGTAGCGCCGGAGGACGCCCCGGGAGAAGGTCACGTCGGCCTCGCGGAGGCTGAGGCGGCGCCGGGCGTGGTCAATGACCTTGCGGCCGGCGGAGTGGAGGACCCAGAAGCGGATGGCGGCCTGCCGGAGGCCGTGGGCAGCCAGGATGCGGGTAGCCAGGGCCTCCACCATCTCCCCCCCGACGTGCCGGATCTCCTTCGAGAGGAGGATCCGGGGACGCCCACCGGGAAAGGTGAAGCCCATGAGGGGGAGGTACTCGGAGCGAAAGAGGGTGTGGTGCTCCAGGAGGGCCGGGCCGGCCTGCCCCGGGCCGAGCAGCGCCGCCGCGGCCCCGTCGGCGAAGATGGCGTTCGCCACCGCCGTCTCCAGCCCCTCATCCAGGACGTAGGCGGCCGAGCAGATCTCCGCCGCCACCACCAGGGCCCGCCGGCCCGGGTGCGCCCGCAGGTAGTGGCTGGCCTGCTGGAGGGCCACCATCCCGCTGGCACACCCCGTGTCCCCCACGTGGACCCGCTGCACATCCTCCCGGAGCTTCAGGTCCCGGATCAGGAGCGTGTCCAGGCTGGGGCAGAGACGGCCGGTGCAGGTGGTCGTGACGACGAAATCCACCGCGGCCGGCTCGAGTGCGGCCCGCTCCAGGGCAGCCGCCGCCGCCTGCTGGGCCAGGGCCGGCCCGAACTCCGCGAAGCGGGCGTTCAGGGCGTCGAGCGGCTCGGCGGGATCGAAGGTGGCCGGGTCAATCGCCAGGTGGCGGGTCTCGATGTCGCTGGCCGTGAAAAAGTGGCGGCGCTGCGCGTCGGAGTAGCGGGAGAGGGCAAGGAGCTCCTCCTGCGTGAAGCAGCGGGGAGGGGTGGCAGTCGCGACGGCGAGGATGCGGGAGGATTTCATCCGAGGCTCGGCTCCGGCCACCGGGGAGGCATCCTACCCGTTCCAACACGGGAAGGCGGGGGAACGTTCCCCGGGGGAGGACTGGCGCCATCGGATGCATGTTCGCGCATCCTCGGGCATCGGTCAAGGGACACCAGAGCAGTAGCGAGAGCTTCTACGGGGACCGCTGGAACAAGAGAACCAGGTAGCTCTTGCAGCGGGCAAAGGCGGCGCCGTCCAGCAAGGGGAGACCATCCTCCAGCCTGCGGATGCGCTTCCTCAAGAGCCCCCAAAGGATGCGGGAGAGCCACGGGTGTCGCTCTCTCAGGTACGCCGCCCCGAGTTCCCTCGCCGGTTTGACATAGGACCGGTAGAACATCAGGGCAAAGTCCAGCGTTGGCAGCACCTGGGCAGTGATGTCCTCCTGCCGCCTCAGGGTGAATCCGGCCTCCTCGGCAGTCCGGAGGTACCCCGCCACCTCGTGTCCAGACCGACACTGGGGGCACTCCGTCTCCTTCATCCCTTTGACAAAATAGTCGGAGACCAAGAGGTATCCGCTGCCCCTGAGGAGCCTCGCCGCCTGGGTGAGACCGGGCTGTACCTTGATGTACTGACAGCTTTCCGCCATCAAGACCAGGTCGAACGAAGGGCTGACTGGCGGCATCTCTTCAAACTTGCTCACGTGAAGCGGCGCCTTCCCCCGTGTAGTGGCGCGATACGCCTCACCCTCATGGGGATCCGGCGAGACCCCCTCCACGCTGTAGCCCGCCTCAAGCAAAAGCAGGGAATTGCTCCCGGTCCCACAGCCGACGTCCAAGACGCGGTGGACATCCTGGGGGAAGAGAGAAATCAGGTGGCGACTGTACGCTTCTTGGGCGTGTTGAAGGTTCTCCAGTGTCAAGGCAGTCCCGGCGTCCCACAACCCGTAGTGCAGGTAACGGAGCTTGAGCACGTCGCGGTAAAACCGTAATGCCCAGTTCACCTTGCCCATGGTCGCGTGACCGGCTCCGTGCGGCGGAGCGCCCGGGTCCTGATTGCCCGAGCGAACGCCATCGCCACCTCGCTCACCCTGCACACCATAGTATCTGCCGGGGACGGTCGGACCGCTCTGCCAGGAGTTCCTCCAATGCCTCCAGGCACGCTTCCGGTGTGTCCGACGCTCTATGCCCCCTTCAAGTCAGAAGTGCAGTGGGAACAGCGTGTGGCCTTGATGGGAATGGTAGACAGGCAATGCGGGCACTCCCTGGTGGTGGGCGCGGCCGGCCGCACTTCGGGCTTCCGCGCCATCCGGTTGACCTGCTGGACCATGAGAAAGATCGCAAATGCCACAATGATGAAGTCCATCACGGTGTTGGCGAAGATGCCGTAGTTGATGGTGGCTGCACCCGCGGCTTTTGCCGCAGCCAGCGTGGGGTAGGCCTGCCCCGAGAGAGGGACAAACAAGTTGGAAAAATCGATCTTGCCAAGCAGGAACCCGATGGGGGGCATCAAGATGTCGCTGACCAGTGAGCTGACGATCTTGCCGAATGCCGCCCCGATGATGATCCCAACGGCCATATCCAGGACGTTGCCGCGCATGGCAAACTCTTTGAACTCTTTAAGCATGTTCGCTCCCTCCCCTGGCTTGGATCGGCCAGGCTAGACTAAAGAGCGTGCTCGGATGTGGCGTGAGGGCGAGGTTCGCCAACCGGCTGAGAGAGCTGGTGGGCAGGGCCAGAATTGAACTGGCGACACCGGGATTTTCAGTCCCGTGCTCTACCAACTGAGCTACCTGCCCGGAGCGTTCGCGCGGAGGCCCCGCGCGGCTGGGATCGTCTTTGTAGCATCGGGGGAGAAGGGGTGTCAAGATGAGCCGGGCGGCTGTCGGAGGATGACGGTGCCGGCCAGCAGGTCGTGCAGGCCCTGCTTCCGGGGGGTCAGCGCGATCATGAGGAGCCCGATCCCGAAGAGAACCAACGCCACCCAGGAGGCGGCCCATCGCCACGCCGCCCGCCCATAGCCCAGGGGCTTCCCGCCGACCCGGGCGACGGTAAGGCCAAAGAACATCTTGCCCGGAGTCTGGCCCCACGCCCCCGTGAAAAGGGTATGGTACCCCAGGCTCGCCCCAGCCGCTGCCAGGAGGGCCGCCGTCACCGCCACGACATCGGTCGTGAGGTTGAGCCCTCCGCCCAGCGCCCCACCGCCCGCCGCGGCCACGACCGCGCCCGCCGCGGCCAGGAAGGCGAGGCCGCCGGCCAGGATGGCATCAATGAGGGCGGCCATCCCCCGGAGCCAGAAACCGCCATAGCGCCTGCCCGCCAACGCCGCCGCGTCCTCTGCCGCGGCAGCTTCCGCTTCAGCTCGCGCTCGGCCTTCCAGGATGGTCACCGGGAGGCGCAGTGCATTTAGGGTAAGTTTCTCCGGGTCGAGTTCGGCGGCGACCTCGGGCGGGAGCGCCGTGCCCCACCAGGAGGAAGCCGGCCCAGGCGGCGGGAATGGTGCAGCCTGCTCCACGGCTGGTGGCGCCGGTTCGGGGGGGTCCGTTCCCGTCCCCGGGAGCGCCCGACCGCACCGATCGCAGGTCGTGGCGTGGGCGGAAGCGGTGAACCCGCAATGCGGGCAGCGCATGGACCGTCGGCCTCCGGAGGAGCGGCGGAAATTTCTCCGAGAGTAAACGCCGGCGGAAGCGGGGTCAAGGGGAAACCCGCGCCCGGGGATGCCGGTGGCGCGAGACTTGACGACTCGGGTGGCGCTGCGACACAATCCTCCCGACCCGAGGGCGAGGGAGGCCCCGGCCATGCCCATTTACGAGTACCGCTGCGGCGGCTGCAAGCGGCGCGTGAGCATCTTTATCCGGAGCATCAGCAATCCCGGGACGGCCGCGTGCCCCCGGTGCGGGAGCACGGAGCTGGAGCGTCTCTTCTCCCGCTTCGCGCGCGTCCGGAGCGAAGAGGGCCGGTTGGAACGGCTGGCCGACGACAGCAGCCTCGCCGATGTCAACGAGAAGGATCCCACGAGCGTCGCCCGGTGGATGAAGAAGATGGGGAAGGAACTCGGGGAAGACGCGGGGGAGGACTTCGACGCTCTCGTGGACGAGGCCATGGAAGAGGAGGGGGGCGGTCCCGAGGGGGAGGCTGACAGCGAGG
>JAKEHP010000353.1 GCA_022614955.1 Candidatus Methylomirabilota bacterium | reverse complement strand
GTGCGGATGGAGGGCACGAACGTCGAGCTGGGCAAGAAGATGCTGGCGGAGTCAGGACTCAGCCTCGTTACGGCGGAGGACATGGCCGACGGGGCGCGGAAGGCCGTCGCACTCGCAAAGGGGGTTCAGAGTTAAACGAAGATGAGTATACTGGTTGACAAGTTGACGCGGGTCGTCGTCCAGGGGATCACCGGCCGGGAGGGGGCGTTCCACGCGGCGCGCTGCAAGGAGTACGGCACGACCGTCGTCGGGGGTGTCACCCCTGGAAAAGGGGGGGGCACCCATGACGGCTTCCCCGTCTGGAATACGGTCGTCGAGGCGACAGCACAGGAAGGGGCGAATTGCTCCCTGATCTTCGTGCCGCCTCCGGCGGCCGCCGACGCGATCATGGAGGCAGCCGCTGCGGGCATCCCCGTCATTGTCTGCATCACGGAGGGGGTTCCCGCCGCCGACATGGTTCGGGTGCGGGAGTTCCTCGCGTCGACCGGGAGCCGGCTGATCGGGCCGAATTGCCCCGGCGTGATCACCCCCGGGCAGGCCAAGGTGGGAATCATGCCGGGCCACATTCATCGCGAGGGGCAGGTCGGGGTCGTCTCCCGGAGCGGCACGCTCACCTACGAGGTGGTCCATCAGCTCACCCAGCGCGGGATCGGCCAGTCCACCTGCGTGGGGATCGGCGGGGATCCCGTGGCGGGCACCAGCTTCGTGGACGCGCTCCGGCTGTTCAACGATGACCCCGAGACACGCGCGGTCATGCTGATCGGGGAGATTGGTGGAACGGCCGAGGAGGAGGCGGCGGCCTTCGTCCAGGCCCATGTGCAGAAACCGGTGGTCGGACATGTGGCGGGGATGACGGCCCCGCCCGGCCGGCGGATGGGACACGCCGGAGCGATCATCGCGGGCGGCAAGGGAACGGCGGCAGAGAAGGTGAAGGCCATGGAGGCGGCGGGGATCCACATCTGTCGATCTCCGGCCGAGATGGGGGCTGTGGTCGAAAAGGTCCTCCGGGCCGGTTAATCACGCAAGGGATTCCAGGGGGCCCTTCCGAGTGGTCGCGGGGCCCCGAGATCAGGCCACCTGCCTTGCCAGGTGGTTTTTCTTTCGAAACAGGGGGCGTCCATGGAGCGGACACTGGCGATCGTCAAACCGGATGCGGTTGCCCGCGGGAAGATCGGTGAAATCCTCCGCCGATTCGAGGGGGCGGGACTCCGCATCTGTGCCCTCAAGATGGTACGCCTGAACAAGAGGCAGGCCGAGGAGTTCTACCATGTCCACCGGGCACGCCCCTTTTTTGACAGTTTGACCACCTTCATGGCTTCAGGACCCGTGGCGGTCCTCGTCCTGGAGGGTGAGACGGCCATCTCGACCGTCCGCGCCATCATGGGAGCGACGGACCCATCTCGGGCATCCCCCGGGACGATCCGCCGAGATCTGGGGACGAGCATTGAACACAATGCAGTCCACGGATCCGATTCACCAGAGTCGGCGAC
>JAKEHP010000051.1 GCA_022614955.1 Candidatus Methylomirabilota bacterium | reverse complement strand
TCGTGCATGAGGATCCGGATGCGCCACCGCGCGGCCGCCGCCATCGCATCCCTCGTGTGGTGGCGGTTCGTGATGACGACCGCCGTGGGCGGGCCCAGCCTCTCCATCGCCTCCAGCTCCCGCGGGCCCATCGGGGGAGGATCCACCAGCACGCATCCGTCGTCGTTGACGACGAGGTGGCCGTTGAAATCGAGCCCCTTCTCCTCGTTGAAGACCGACCACGTGTGGATACCGGCGACGATCTCCCTCATGCGAGGTCCTTCCCGAAGATCACCTTGTCGTCGCCGGGGGCGAAGAAGTCGGGGAGCCGCGCCATCTCGCGGTATCCCGACGCTTCGTAGAAGGCGCGCGTGGACCCGTAGGAGGTCTTCCCTCCCGTCTCGATGAAGAGCTTGCGCGCGCCCCGCCGCCGGAGGTCCTCCTCCATGCTTCGGATCATCGTCCGTCCCAGCCCTTTCCCCTGGTCGGCGGGATTCACGGCGATCCAATAGAGGTCCCAGCAGCGATCCGAAAGCGGGATCTCGCCGTAGCACATGTAGCCGGCCAGGCTTCCGTCCGGGCGCTCGATGCCGGCGAAGCGGTAATCGGTCTGGCCCGGCTTGCCCAGAGCGTAATCGATCAGCTCGAGCGCCACCCGGATCTCGGCGGTGGAGAACGCGAGCGTCTGCTCGAGGATACGCCTCAAGGTGCCCCGATCCTCGGCCCTGAGGGGCCGCAGCGTCGCCTCCGCCTGCACGGTGTCCTTTCTCGACCGCCTCCCGCCGACCGTCGCAGCGGAGTATAGATCGAGGAGTCGGCCGGGGGCACCGGGCACCCCCGGAGGGGCCTCCCGCGAGTATCCTGGCGCAGCGCATCGAGGAGGGTGATCCCGCCGGCGGCGATCCACGGCCGACCGGAGAGTGGGCGGGCGTGACCCGCGGAGGCGATCATGACGACACGGCACAACCTCTATACCTGGACGGCGCAGCGAGGATACGAGCCCTTCCCGCTGGCGGGAGGGGAGGGCGCGTGGTTCCGTGACACGGGGGGCCGCCGGTACCTCGACCTCGCCTCGGTGGTCTTCAACGCCAACGCCGGGCACAACCACCCGCGCATCCTGGACTCCATGCGCCGCCAGCTCGACGACCTCGCGGTGGCCGGGCCCTGGATGACCACCGAGGTCCGCGAGCGCGCCGCCTCCGAGCTGGCGCAGGTGACGCCGAAGGGGCTGGACCGGTTTCTGTTCACGCTGGGCGGCGCCGACGCCAACGAGCACGCGGTGAAGATCGCGATGCTCGCGACGGGGCGGTCGAAGGTCGTCTGCCGGGTCAACGCCTACCACGGGGCGACGATCGTGAGGATTCGATTGACGACCGGCTCATACACATCGAGCGCACGCATCAACTCGCCTGGCCGCCGGTGGTATCTCTTGTAGAGGGCCCTGCTGCAGATATCCCGGAGCGCCAGCAACCCGCCGATCACATGCTTGGCGCCGATCCCCCGGATGACGCCCCGCTCGGCCACGGCGTGGGCATAGGCCTGGGCGCTGTGATACCTCCCCGTCTCCAGGCATTCGACCAGCGCGTCGGAGATCGTGGCGGCCTCCGCTTCGCCCTCAGGGGGGGTGAGGCCCTTGAGGAGTCCCCGCGTGATCATTTCAGAGACCAGCGCCTGCCGGAGCGCGTCGCGGTCCTCCCGGAGATGCGCCACGAGGTCCCGCAGCAACTCCTCCCCCTTTGGAGGGGAGGGAGGGCCTTTCCCGCGGGAGGGGGCATTCCGGGTCTTGGGCATTCGTGAACGAGCCATCAGGAAACTCGTCGGGGGGCCTCGATGACTCCGCCCTCATCGGCGCGAAGCGATCATTCGGCACTCTCGACCGCACGGAGGAAGAGATGGCCCCAGCTTACGACTCGGCCAACGCCGCGTCAATGAAAAGCCCGGGACCACCGACCGCGTGGGTCCTGATCTTTTGGACCCTGGGGCGCACGCTGGGCGGGCTGCCAGCCTGGGACGCGCCCCCCGTGGTTGGCCTCCTCGCTGCCGAACTTCTGGCCGTGGTGGGCCTCTTCGGGTGGGGGCTCCTGCGTGGCCGTGCCAGTGCCAAGGCGGGAGAGCTTCCGCCTGGGAGCCTCAGAATTTGCAGATTTGGTAAGAAGAATTGCAGGAATGGAATTGCCGAGGCAGGGAGCCATGGCGTATTAGCTAGAGTGCCGGGGTACATCCTCGGGAGGGAGGGGGCGTCCAGGGAGTGAGCCCAGGGGGGATGCACCCCCCTGGGCTTTTTTCCGGCAATTGACATCCCCGCCACACCGCGGTACCTTTCGTCCGTCCTATCCCATCATCCGAGCCCCTTCGTCCACCAGGAGGTGCGATGCGCGCCAATCCCGTGAAACGCCTGCTGCGCGACGGCAGACCCGCCGTTGGCACCTGGCTGAACATCGGGAATCCCATCACCGCCGAGGCAGTGGCCGCGCTGGGCTTCGACTGGCTTGTCGTGGATACCGAGCACAGCCCCATCGGAATCGAGACTGCCACCGCCATGTTCCAGGCGATCGGCGGGGTGGGGGGCGTGCCCATGGTCCGGATCCCGGCAAACACCGAGGAGAACGTCAAGCGGGTCCTGGACGCGGGGGCCTGGGGGGTCGTGGTTCCGATGGTGCGGACGGCGGAGGAGGCGGCCGCCGCCGTGGACTGGTGTAGATACCCACCGGCGGGGAAGCGGAGCATGGCCGGCAGCCCCCGGCACGCCCGCGCCTTCGGCACCGACCCCCAGACCTACTTCGCGCGGGCCAACGACGAGATCCTCCTGGTCATTCAACTGGAGGACATCGAGGCGGTCCGCCGGGCCGACGCCATCCTGAAGGTTCCCGGCCTGGACGCCTGCTTCATCGGCCCGACCGATCTATCGGCATCCATGGGGCTCAAGCCTGGCTACGAGCAGAAGGACCCGGGCTTCGAAGAGGCGATCCGGATGGTCCGGGAGGCCTGCAAGCGCCACGGCGTCGCCCCCGGCATTCATACCGGCAGCGCGGCGGTCCTGAACCAGCGGATCGCCGAGGGGTTCCAGTTCGTCGCTCTCTGGAGTGAGGTGAATTTCATGCTGCAGGCGGTGCGGGCCGAGTTGGCAAAGGTCCAGCGCCGGCCGGCCTGACGGCGTCCCGTCTCCTTTCTCGTAAGGGCGGCGGCGGGGCAGGGTCTCGCGGAGGGGCAGGTGGGAATCCCGGATCTGGGCAGGCGGGCCGGGACGCGCGAGATGGCGGAGGCCAGCATCACCGCGGTGTGAGGGGGCCTACTCCCGGAAGATGCCGGCCAGATAGACCAGGCCCTGCTCCCGGATCGCCTGGAGTTGCTTGATCAGGTCGTCAAGGTGCCGGTTGAGCTCGGGCGCCGTCCGGCATGGGGGTGTGACCAGGATCCTGTCCCCCTGCTGGTCCCACTTGCTGATGAGGACGCGGGCCCCCTCGCTGATCTTGGTGTGGGGGGTGCGCAGGCGCTCCAGCTCGAACCGAATCATGCCCGTGACCTCCTGTGGCGCGGCGGGTGGGGGAGCGGGGTCGGGGACCGGCGCGGCGGCCCCTAGGATAGCCTCGGGTGGGCGAAAAGACAAGATTGGGCCGGGGGGATGACGATGACGGCCTGGGCGGCCGACTTGGTGGTCCTGATCCACTTCCTGTACATTCTATTCCTCATCCTGGGGCCGATCCTGTTCCTGCGCTGGCGCCGGGCCCGGACGGTTCACCTCGCCGCCGTCGGCCTGGCCGTCCTCATCCAGGGGTTCGCCTTCCTCTGCCCCCTCACCGCCCTGGAGGTCTGGCTGCGCCGTGGTCGGCTGCCGACCGGGACGGAGGGCACCTTCATTGCGCGATACATCGAGCCCCTGGTCTACCCAGGCCTCTCGCAGGAAACCATCACGGGACTCACCGTCCTGCTGGCGGCCGTGACCGTTCTGCTCTACCTGTGGGATCCACGGGGGAAGGGTGTGACCGAGGCGAGGACCGGGGAAAAGGCAATGACTCCCAAGTGACCCCGTCCCCCGGTGCCTGGAGTCCCGTACGGGGACCGCGCGTTCCTCGGAGGCCCGGCCTCACGAGGGAGGTCGGCGCAGGCCCGTGGCCCGAAACCTCTTGGGAGTCGCCAAGAATTTAGGACGAGGCTCTGGAAAAATCAAGGGCCGGCCCCCTCACCGGTTCAACCCCCCTTGCCCGGCGGGGTCTAACGCGGTAGAATCCGCCCGAGGTGGGGTCCGGTGGGGAGGTGAGGGAATCATGCGCACGCTCATAGCGCTTTGCCTGCTCGCGGTGATGGTCCTGGGGTTACCGACCGCCCCGGCTGAATCCGGCGGGAAGTTTGGGGTCGGCTTTGCGACGGGAGCGGCAACGATCTTCTTCCTCCATCACATCAGCCACCCCCACGTCCACTACCACGCCGTGCCGTACTACCGGGTCTACTACGCTCCCCCGCCGGTCTACTACTACGCTCCCCAGCCCGTCTATTACGCGCCTGCCCCCTCCTGCCGGTCCGTCTGGGTCGAGGGCGTCTGGCGGGAGGTCCCCCGCGATCAGGGAGGCGGATTCACCGCCTACTACCGGGAGTGGGTGCCGGGTCACTGGCAATCGGTCTGCCCGTAGGGGCGCGAGAGCTGTCCCTGCCCCCCGGGCCCCGCGAGGGGCCCGGGGGGTTTTGCTTTCGGCCGTTCTTGGCCACTCCCGGAGCCCGCGGGAGCGGGCCCGGGGGATGATGTGCCCGGGGAGGGCACCATCGGGGAGGGGCAATGACCCACGAGGTCCTGATCCGAACGCAGGGGAAGACGCAGGTTCTGGACATCACGGAGGAGATCGCGCCGATAGTCCAGAAGCAGGGGGGGGAGGGGGTCTGCTGCGTCTACGTCCCCCATGCCACTGCGGCCATCGTCATCAACGAAAATGCCGACCCCAATATCGGGCTGGACCTGCTGGATGCCCTGGCTGCCCTGGTCCCCGAGGGGAAGTGGCGGCACGACCGGATTGACGACAACGGGGCCGCTCACATCAAGGCGGCCATCCTGGGGCCGGGCGAGACGATCCCCTACCGGGACGGCCGGCTGCTGCTTGGGCGCTGGCAGAGCGTGATGCTGGTGGAGCTGGACGGGCCCCGGGAGCGCACAGTCCTGGTGCGGGCCGGTTAGTTGCGTGGCTTCTGGGCTGTCCCCCTCCCCGCCGGGCGGGTGGTGCGGGCCCGGGGAGCCCGGAGCCCGTGCTCCGGTCCGGGGGGCTCCGGCGCATTCCAGGTGGGCAGGGAAGGGAGCAGGGTATGGACCCACCTCAGGGCCGGGCCGAGGGTCGGGGTCGGTCCCGTCAGGGCGACTCCCCCCCATGCCGCTGCCCCGATGAGGCCGGCCGTGAGGGTGAGGCGGCGTAGACGCCGGCCGAGGTGACCGGGGACCCGGATGCGGTGGCCGAGACCGGGGGGGACCTCTCCCTCGGCTGGGAGGAACTCGAGGTAGCGCTGGAGGAGGTCCTCCCAGTCGGCCGGCTTGCGGCCAAGCACGCGGGCGATTGCCCGCTCCAGGGCGGTGCAGCTCCTGAACCGGCGCTCCGGCCGCTTCCGCAGGCACTTGAG
This sequence comes from Candidatus Methylomirabilota bacterium, assembly GCA_022614955.1. Taxonomy (GTDB): domain Bacteria; phylum Methylomirabilota; class Methylomirabilia; order Methylomirabilales; family JACPAU01; genus JACPAU01. Next base: position 24,737 of record JAKEHP010000051.1, on the reverse strand, counting down.
AACGATGCGCTGCGCAGCCCGGGGGATCCCCTGCTTCACTCGACGGGGGGGTTCCGGTCGGTCGGCGATGATCTTGGCGGTCACGCTCTCCGCGTCGTCCTCGGCAAAGGGGCGCTGGCCCGTCAAGAGCTCGTACAGGACGATGCCGAGGGAGAAGACATCCGAGGCGGGGGTGAGCTGCTCCCCCCGGATCTGCTCGGGGGACATGTAGGCGAGGGTGCCCAGAGTCTGCCCGGGCTGAGTGAGACCGGGGGTGTCCACAAGGTGGGCAACGCCGAAGTCCCCCAGCTTGGCCACCCCTTCACTCGTGATGAGGAGGTTGCTGGGCTTCAGGTCCCGGTGGATGATCCCCCGGGAATGGGCAAAGGCCAGCCCCCCGCAGACCTGCCCCACGAGGGCCAACGTAGCATAAGGGGGGAGCGCCCCGACCCGCCGCAATATGGCGGCAGCATCCAGTCCCTCCACCAGCTCCATGACCAGGTAGCGGTGCTCCCTGTCCCGCCAGAAATCGTAAACCTGGACGATGTTCCGGTGAGGGAGGTTGGCAGCCGCCCTCGCCTCCCGCTGGAACCGGTCCTGGAGCTCGCTGTCCCGACGGAATCGGGATTTCAGCTCCTTGATCGCCACCGGGCGGTCCAGGAAAGCGTGGTGGCCCTTGTAGATTGTGGCCATCCCACCTCCCCCGAGCTCCTCCAGCAAGATGTAGTTTCCCAGGCGCTGGCCGGAGGGGCTTTTGCCTCTCTCCCGGGCGCTGAGCGTTGTGGCCTCTTCGACCTCTTCCATCGGTGCCTCCACGGCCAAGATGCCTGCCTGGCTTTCAAGGAGTATGCCAACGCTGCATCACCGGGGCCTGTTCGGCGGACCCGCGCCAGACGCGTGCCTTGCCGTCTGGGCTCGCTTCGCGGCTGGCACGCACTCGGGCCGGGTCGGCTGGAGCGGCGTCTCGTGAGGCAAAATGTCCCGGCCAGGGAACCTGGCCCCTTGGCCCGCGGCCCCTCTTCTGTTAGAGTGCGTTGGAAAACATGGACAGAGGCAGCGCTTCGCCGCCCTGGCGGAACGGTCGCGTGCTACCGGCGGCGGTGTGAGGCGTGCCGCTGTCGCCACCCCGGTCCCCCCCGCCCGGCTTGCCCGTAGATCCACTCAGTCATTCGGTTCCGGTGCCGGCCCAGGCGCCGGCCGTGACGGTCCCACACGGCATGGAGACCTGCCCCTTCTGCCGGATCCGGGAGGGCACCCTCCCCGCCCACGTCCTCTACCAGGACGAAGAGGTTCTGGCCTTCCTGGATATCTATCCCTGCGCCCAGGGGCACACGCTGGTCGTCCCCCGACGACACGCGGCCTCCCTCGCGGAGTGTCCGCCCGCTACTGTGGCTGCCCTCTTCCATGCTGCGGTCCGTCTGGCCGGCGCCATCCAGGAGGGACTCGGGGCGCCGGGCTTCAACCTGGGGGTCAACGACGGCCGGGCGGCCGGCCAGGAGGTCCCCCATGTCCATGTTCATGTGATCCCGCGCTACGGCGGCGAGGGAGGAGGGGTCCAGCGAGTGGTGAAGACTCGAGGCCCGGTCCAACCGCTGGCCGAGACTGCTGCCAAGATCCTGGCGGCCCTCAGGAGGTAAGGGTGCGCACTGACGGCACTGGCAAGCCTCTTGCAAACCCTGGAGGCGGCAGCCTCATCCCGGCCGGGAGACCGTCCGGGGACCACCCACCCGGTCTGAGGCAGGCCGGGCCACACCCGGGCTCGGCTGGCGACGCGCGGGGTCCTGTGGAGGCGGACCGGTCCCGGCGTGGGCACATAACCATGGGTGATGCAAAGCGCCATTGCCTAGCGTTGCTGATATCCTGGTGGTGGACGACGAGAGGCTCAACCTCCGGATGCTGGAGGACCTTCTCCGCTCTGAGGGGTACGACGTCCGCACAGCGGAGGACGGGGAGCAGGCGCTAGACCGGGTGCGGGAGGCCCCCCCCGACCTCATCCTCCTGGACGTGATGATGCCCAAGCTGGACGGCTACGAGGTCTGCCGCCGGCTGAAGGGGGACAAGGAAACCGTCTTCATCCCCATCGTCATGGTCACGGCCCTGACCCGCCTGGAGGAGAAGATCAAGGGGATCGAGGCGGGAGCCGATGACTTCCTGACCAAGCCCTTCAACAGCGTCGAGCTCACCACCCGAGTCCGCTCTCTGCTCAAGGTCAAGCACCTCACCGACGAGATGGAGAACGCCGAGACGGTCCTCTTCAGCCTTGCGCTGGGGGTGGAGGCGAAGGATCCCTGCACCGAGGGGCACTGCGATCGCCTCTCGGCCTTCTCGTTCCAGCTTGGGGCGGCCATGGGCCTTCCGGGAGAGGAGCTGACCGCCCTGCGCCGCGGCGGGGTGCTCCACGACATCGGCAAGATCATGATCCCCGACACGATCCTCGCGAAGCCCGGGCCGCTCACCCAGGACGAATGGACGATCATGCGGGAGCACCCCCTCATCGGAGAGCGGATCTGCAAGCCCCTGAAGACCTTGAAGCTGGTGCTGCCCATCATCCGCCACCACCACGAGAAGTGGAATGGAAGCGGCTACCCGGATGGCCTGAAGGGAGAGGAGATCCCGGTCACCGCCAGGATCTTGCAAGTGGTGGACGTCTACGACGCCCTCACGACGAAGCGCCCCTACAAGCCGAGCCTCCCCCAGGAGCGGGTCTTTGAGATCATGCTGGAGGAGGCGGCGAAGGGGTGGTGGGATCGGCGCATCCTGGAGACATTCTTGCCCCTGGCGCGGAAGGGCATGCTGCGCCTGCCCGACAGGCTGTTAGCCTCTCCGGTGGCCCGCTAGGCCCGGCCCCCCGCCGGGCTTGTCTTTCGCCCGCCGCCCCGCTATACTACGCGGACCCACCGGGCGGAGACCCCCCATGGCGTCCAGGCAACCCACAGGCCACGGTACCACGGATCCGGGGCAACGCTCATTGCTTCACCGCGTGCGGGCCATCCTCGGGGGGCGACCCCGGGCGAGAGCGGTGGAGGTTGCCGCCCTGCGGGCCCGGCGGGACGCACGAGCGGCGCGCCTCGAAGAGGAGCGGCGGGCCTTCGCGGAGCGGGCCCGGCTCTATCGCCAGCACCCGGTGGGGGAGGGAGCCTTCGCCCTGCCGGAGGTGGAGCGGAAGCTCGCCAACCTGTACCGCATCCGGGTCCGGCGCCTCGAGGCGGAACTTGCTGCCTGCCAGCGGGAGCTGGCCGCGCTGGAGGGGGCGGGGGAGCCCGGGTCGTAAGAGCCGCCGCAGCCCGCGGGCGCCCTGACGTCGGTGTCAGGGCGCTTTTCTTCTGGCCATCAAAGCAGGAGGGACAGCGCCCGTGAGCGAGAAAGTGCCCATGACTCGGGAAGGGTACGAACACTTGAAGCGGGAGCTGGAGCGCCTGCGGACCGAGGGGCGGCGGAAGGCCAGCCAGGCGATCGCGGACGCCCGTGGCCACGGCGACATCTCGGAGAACGCCGAGTACGACGCGGCCAAGGAGCACCAGGCCTTCCTCGAGAAGCGCATCGGCGAGCTGGAGGCCAAGCTCGCCGCCGCGCAGGTCATTGACACGAGCAACCTGACAGGGGAGCGGGTGACCTTCGGGTCCACGGTGCTCCTCCGGGACAGCAACGGGGGCGGCGAGGTCCGGTACCGGATCGTGGGCTCGGACGAGTCCGACGTGAAGCAGGGGAAGATCTCGGTCTCCTCCCCCCTGGCCCGGGCGCTCATCGGCAAGGAACCGGGGGACGAGGCGGTGGTGCACGCGCCGGGCGGCAAGAAGGTCTACGAGATTCTGCGAGTCAACTTCCCCTGGGGGAGCTAGGGCTCACTGGAGACGGCCCGTGGTGCACTTGGTGACCTTTGCACGCGACGGAGCAGCCCGCCTGGGGGCCCTGGAAGGGGGGACCGTCTTCGACCTGCACGCCCTGGACGGAAGCCTCCCGGCTGACATGCTGGGCCTCATTCAGGCTGGGGCCGCCGCGCTCGAGGCCGCGCGCGGCGCCGTCGCGGCCGGCAGGCGGCGCCTGCGGGCGGGGGAGGGTGCGGCCCTGGCGGCGTCCGGCCAGGGCTTCCCGGCCGCGGCGGTCCGCCTCCTCGCTCCGATCCCTCACCCGGCCAAGAACATTGTCTGCTTGGGGCGCAACTACGTGGCCCACGCGCGGGAGCGGGGGTCTCCAGAAGACGCACCAGCAGTGGTTCAAGGGCAAGTCCCTGGACACCTTCTGCCCCCTGGGGCCGGCCATCGTCACGGCGGAGGCCTTCCCGAAACCCCAGGCCGTGGACATCAGCATGCGGGTGAATGGCGAAGTTCGGCAGGCTTCCCCACTATTGTTGCCGTCCTCTCCCGGGGGATGACGCTCTCGCCCGGGGATATCATCGCCACCGGGACGCCCGAGGGGGTCGGCGCGGCCAACGGCCGCTTCCTGAAGGCCGGAGACCTGCTGGAGGCGGAGGTGGAGGGGATCGGGGTCCTGCGGAATCGGGTGGCGAGGGTCTGAGGGGAGGAAGAGCCATGGCGGGGATGAGCCGGCGGCAGGTCCTGCGGGCGGGGGTGGCGGCGGGGGTCTCGGCGGCCGCGGGGCTAAGCTTCCCAGCCGTGCTGCGGGCCCAGGCGAAGCCCCTGAAGATCGGGCTGCTCCTCCCCTACTCGAAAGTCTACGCCGTCCTGGGAGAGAGCATCACCAACGGGATGCGGGCAATCTTCGAGACGGAGGGGAACCGGGTGGCCGGTCGTCCGGTCGAGCTCCTCCGGGAGGACGATGAGGTCTCGGCACCGGTCGGGCTGCGCAAGCTCCGGAAGCTCCTGAGCAGCGATCACGTGGACTTCGTGGTCGGGCCGGTCTCGAGTGCCGTGGCCGCAGCCATCCGGGACCCCATCCACCAGGCCAGGGTCATTCTGCTGAACGCCAATGCGGGGGACAACGCGCTGACCCGGGAGCGCTGCAGCCCCTACATCTTCCGGACCTCCTTCTCCAACTGGCAGACCTCCTATGGCCTGGGGGCGTGGGTGAAGCAGCATGTCGGGGGGACGGCTTACCTGACCGGCTCCGACTACGCCGCCGGCTACCAGATCGTCGGCGCCTTCAAGGAATCCTTTGTGGCGGCGGGTGGGACCGTTCTGGGCGAGTCCTACGCCAAGCTGGGCTCCACCGACTACGCTGCGATCCTGGCCAAGATCGGCTCGGCCGCCCCGGCCCTCTCCTTCTCCTTCTTCGCCGGTACCGATGCCGTCCACTTCGTGAAGCAGTTCGCCGAGTTCGGGCTGAAGGGGAAGGTCCGCCTGACCGGGGCCGGGTTCCTGGTGTCCGATGATGTCATCGAGAGCCAAGGGGAGGCCGCCGTCGGGGCGGTCACCACCCTCCATTATACCCGCACCCTCCGGAGTCCCCAGAACCTGGAGTTCCGCAAGCGCTACCAGGCGCTGACCGGCAGGCTGCCCGACGTGTACGCGGTCCAGGGCCACGACACGGCGCGGGTCATCCTGGAGGCGCTGCAGAAAACCGGGGGGGACACCGCCGACCCGGACCGTCTCGCCACCGTCATCCGTGGGATCCAGTTCGACTCCCCCCGCGGCCGGTTCCGCTTCGATCCCGCCACCCACAATGTCATCAATGACATGTACGTGATGGAGGTCCGGCGGGGGGAGGAGGGGTTGGCCAACTACGTCCTGGCGGTGGTGAAGGACCTGAAGGACCCGGGCCACTGTCCCAACACCGCCACCTGATCTGCACCGGACGCCCATGGATGTGTCCTTCCTCATGACGCAGGCGCTGAACGCCCTGCAGGCCGGGATGCTCCTCTTCCTCCTCTCCTCCGGCCTGGCCCTCATCTTCGGTATGCTCCACGTGATCAACTTCGCCCATGGGGCCTTCTACATGCTGGGGGCCTACGCGGGACTCACGGGGCTCGCCCTCACGGGGCGCTTCTGGCTGGCCGTCCCGCTGGCCGTCCTCGCCGTGGCGTTCCTGGGTGCCCTCCTGGAGCGAACCCTCATCCGGCGTCTGTACGCCGCCGACCCCCTCGCCCAGGCCCTTCTCACCTTCGGCCTGCTCCTCGTCCTGGACGAGGGGGTGAAGTGGCTCTGGGGCCCCCAGATCCGGTCCCTCCCGACGCCGGAGGCGCTGCGGGGGGCCGTCCTGCTGCTGGGAGTCCCCTACCCGGCCTACCGCCTGGTGGTCGTGGCGGTGGGGGGGGTGGCCGCCCTGGCCCTCTGGTTCTTCATCGAGCGGAGCCGCCTCGGGGCCATTCTGCGGGCAGGAGTGGCCGACCGCCAGATGGTGGCCGCGCTGGGCATCAATCTGGGCGCGCTCTTCGCCTTCGCGTTCGGCCTGGGGGCGGGGTTGGCCGCCTTCGGCGGAGTCATGGCCGGCCCCATCGCCAGTGCCTACCCCGGGATGGGGGTGGAGGTGCTGATCAAGGCCTTCATCGTCGTGGTCATCGGCGGCCTGGGGAGCCTGAAGGGGGCGGCCGTGGGGAGCCTCCTGGTGGGGGTGGCGGAGACCTTTGGCCAGGCCCTCGCCCCGGACTGGGCCATGGGCGTCGCCTACGCCGTCATGGCCGCGGTGCTCCTCTGGCGCCCCACTGGCCTGTTCGGGGCCGAGGCGGCGGCATGAGATCGAGGTACCTCGCGGTCTGCATAGCGGCCGCCCTGCTCCTCGGGGCCCCCTTCGTCTTGCCCCCCTATCCGCTGGGCCTCCTCCTGGAGACGTTCCTCTTCGGTCTGTTCGCCATGAGCCTCGACCTGCTGGTGGGGTGGGCCGGACTTGTCTCCCTCGGCCACGCCGCGGCCTTCGGGTTGGGGGGCTACACGCTGGCCCTTCTCACCCTGCACGGGGGGCTCAGTCTCCTCCCGGCCCTCATCGGCGCCCTGCTCCTGGCCGCGGCCTGGGCCGCGCTGACGGGGGCCCTGTGCGTGCGGGGCCGCGGTGTGGGCTTCCTGATGCTGACGCTGGCCTTCGCCCAGTTACTGCATACAGTGGTCTACAAGTGGACCTCCCTCACGGGGGGCTCGAACGGGCTCGCCGGGATCCCCCGCCCACCCCTCGCTCTGGGGCCGGTGGGGACCCTCCCGATGCAGGGGGATGTCCCCTTCTACTTCGTCGCTCTGGGCGCTGCTGCCGCCGCCGGCCTTCTCCTCCACCGGGTCGGGCGTTCGCCCGTCGGCCACATCCTGCAGGGGATCCGGGCCAACGAGGCACGGATGCGCGCGCTGGGGTTCCCGGTGGTCCGCTACAAGGTGGTGGCCCTGACCCTCGCCGGCGCCCTCGCCGCGCTGGCGGGCGCCCTGCACGCGGCCTACACCGGCTACGTCTCGCCGGAGAGCCTGGACTGGATCACCTCGGGAGAGGTCCTCATCATGGTCCTGCTGGGCGGCGCGGGGACCCTCCTGGGGCCGGTCGTGGGGGCGGCCATCTTCCTGTTTCTGCGCGAGGTGGTGAGCACCCTGACCCAGCACTGGATGCTGTACCTGGGGGCGCTCTTCATGGCCTGTGTCCTCATCTTCCCGCGGGGCGTGGTGGGAGTTCTTCGTGGGCGGCGCGTCTGAGCATCCCCTCCTGGAGATCCGCGGCGCCGTCAAGGACTTCGGCGGCGTCCGGGCGCTCGCGGGGGTGGATCTGGCGGTGCGGGCGGGGGCGCGCCACGCCCTCATCGGCCCCAACGGGGCCGGGAAGACCACCCTCTTCCACCTCCTGGGCGGGCAGCTTGCGCCCACCCGTGGCCGTATCTTCCTGGATGGGACGGACATCACGGCCCTCCCCCCGGAGGCGAGGGCCAGGCGGGGCCTCGCCCGCTCCTTCCAGATCGTCAACTGCTTCCCGGACGCCACGGCCCTGGAGAATGTCCAGCTCGCCCTGCTCGCCCACCACCCGGCCAGGCACGCGTGGTGGCGCCCCCTGAACGGGGCCGGCGCCCTGACGGCGGCGGCCGATGCACTCCTCCGGCAGCTCGGGTTGACGGAGTGGGCCGGCCATCCCACGCGGCAGCTCCCGTACGGCGGCCAGCGTCGCCTCGACCTGGCCGTGGCCCTGGCCGGGTCTCCCCGGCTGCTTCTCCTGGACGAGCCGACCGCCGGGCTCTCCCCGGAAGAGACGACCGAGATGGTGACGCTGCTCAGCGCCCTGCCCCGGGAGCAGACGCTCCTGGTCATCGAGCACGACATGGACGTGGTCTTCCACCTGGCGGACCGGGTGACGGTGCTGGCGGGAGGCGAGGTCCTGGCGGACGGGCCCCCGGAGGCGATCCGGGCCGACCCGGCCGTCCAGCGGGCCTACTTCGGGGGGGCATGATGCTCGCGGTCGAGGACCTGCACGTCTTCTACGGGGAGTCCCACATTCTCCAGGGGGTGAGCTTTACCGTGGAGCCCGGGGAGGTTTGCTGCCTGCTGGGGCGCAACGGGGCCGGGAAGAGCACCACGCTGAAGAGCGTCGTGGGCTTCGTCCCTCCCCGGGCCGGCCGGATCAGCTTTCGGGGGGTATCGCTCGTCGGGCTCCCCACGCACCGGGTGGCCCGCCTCGGGGTCGGCTACGTTCCCGAGGACCGGCGCATCTTCCCGACGCTCACCGTGGCCGAGCACCTCCGGATCGCCGCCCGGGGGGGGAACGGGCCCGGCCCCTTCGGTGCCGAGGCAATCTACCGCCTCTTCCCCTGCCTCCGGGAACGGGCCGCCGTCCCGGGCCGGGCCCTCTCGGGGGGGGAGCAGCAGATGCTCGCCATCGGCCGGGCGTTAGTGGGCAATCCCGCCCTCCTGCTCCTGGATGAACCCTCGGAGGGGCTCGGGCCGCTGGTGGTCGCGGAGATCCGTCACGTCCTGGCGGAACTGAAGGGGGCGGGCCTGAGCACTCTCCTGGTGGAGCAGAACCTTCCGTTGGCCCGGGCCCTGGGGGATCGCTTCGTCCTCCTCAGCAAGGGGCGCGTGGTGTTCCACGGCGGGGCGAGTGATCTGCGCCCAGAGGACGCCCGCCGCTATCTGGGGGTGTGAGGGGGCCGGGGGCATCTTGACAATTGCGCGCCCATCCGGGAGACTCTTTTTCGAGATGTGCCCCGGTGGGTGAACCGGACGCTGGAGCTGGCACAGGAGATGCGCAACCTGTACGTCCGTCAAGGAATGCGCCACGCCCCCGGCTGCTAGCATGACTCGGGAGCGCCCCGCGGTCCCTTGACTCGCCTGCGGACTTCTGGTAGAAGCCGGGTGCCAGGCCGAAGGTCTCGGAGGGAATCAGTCAGTGGAAGGCGAGTTCTCCTGGGAAAAGGCCCAAGTTAGCTGCCCGAACTGCTCCGAACTCCTGACCCTCCGCCCCGGTCGTACCGAGGTCTGGTGCCAGCGGTGCGAAGCCGGCTTCGAGATTCGGGAGGCGAAGAGCCCGTCCCATCCGAATCGTCTGGTGCTGCTGCTCGCGCCGAAGCGGACGGGCGGGTAGAAGCGGCTGCGGCGGAATGCGAAGCCGGGCCCTGGGCGCCCGGTCCCGGGTGTCTCGAGCGGGATGGCAGCGCGTGTCCAGTCCGGATGTTCGGAGGTAGGAGGAGTACCACGGGATGACCTACATCATTGCCGAGCCCTGCATTGGGGTGAAGGATCGGGCCTGCGTGGATGTCTGCCCCGTCGAGTGCATCTACGACGGGGAGGATCAGCTCTACATCAAGCCGGAGGAGTGCATTGACTGCGCCGCCTGCGAGCCGGAGTGCCCCGTGACGGCCATCTTCGAGGAGAGCGCCGTTCCCGAGCAGTGGAAGGCCTTCATCCCGAAGAACTACGACTACTTCGTCCAGCACCCGGACGCCCCGGTGGCCCAGCGCAAGAACGCGTAGCGCGCGCAGCGGATCGGATCCCCCGGCTCCGGACGGTGCCGGGGGATTTTTTTTGAGGCCCGGGCCGGAGGAAGGCGGCGGCGTGGGCCAGCGTGAGCCCCACCCGGCCCTCCCCACTCCCCGGCGCTGTGCGGCCGCTCCCGGAGACTGCTCTGCCCCGTCCAGCCCCGTTCTCCCGCAAGCCGGAGGCCTCCCGATGGCGCTCTTCCTGACCGAGGACGAGGTGACGCGGCTCCTGACGATGGCCGAGGCGCTGGAGGCGGTCGAGGAGGCGTTTCGCCGGCACGGGCAGGGAAACGCCGTCAACCGTCCCCGCGCCCGGGTCCGGGTTCCCCGGGGGATCCTGCACGTCATGGCAGCCGGCCTCCCGCCGGAGGGGGTCCTGGGTTTCAAGGCCTACACCGCCTTCGGCGGGACCGTCCGCTTCCACGTGCATCTCTACAGCGCCGAGGACGGCCACCTGCTCGCCCTTATGGAGGCTGACCGACTGGGGCAGATCCGGACCGGGGCGGCCAGCGGCGTCGCCACCAGGTATCTGGCCCGGCCGGACGCCGCGGTCGTGGGAATCTTCGGGACCGGCTGGCAGGCCCGCTCCCAGCTCCGGGCCGTCTGCGCCGTGCGGAAGGTGCGGGAGGTCCGGGCGTACGGGCGCGACGCCGCGCGGCGCGCCGCCTTCTGCCGGGAGATGGAGGCGGCGCTGCAGGTGCCGGTCGGGCCCGCCCCGGAGCCCCGGGCCGTGGTGGAGGGGGCGGACATCGTCATCACCATCACCACGGCCAAGGCCCCCGTCTTCGACGGGCGGTGGCTCCAGGCGGGGACCCACCTGAACGCCGCGGGGTCCAACTTTCCACAGAAGCAGGAGATTGACGAGGCGGCGGTGACGGCGGCCCGGCTCATCGTGGTGGACAGCAAGGAGCAGGCCCAGGTCGAGTGCGGCGACCTGATCGCCCCCATCAGCCGGGGTCTCCTCTCCTGGGAGCAGGTCCACGAGCTGGGGGAGGTGGTGGCCGGGAAGATCCCGGGCCGGGAGCGGCCGGGGGACATTACCCTCTTCGAGTCGCAGGGGGTTGCGCTCGAGGACATGGCGGTCGCTGCGGTCGTCTACCGGAAGGCCTTGCGAGAGAAGGTCGGCCGGGAGCTTCCCCTCTAGTCCGGCGTGCGGGGCCCCGGAGCAGAGGGCTTTCCTTGCCCGCGCCTTTGTGGTAGGAATGTTCTCGTCCCCGACGCCGCGCGATCCGCTCCGCGCCCCCGCCGTTGGCGGGGGAAGGCCAGGGCAGGCGGCGGGTCTCTCCCCGGAGTATCCGAGGCAGTCATTTCCCATTTGGAGGAGGAGGGTAGGGATGCGGACGACACGGCACGCTCGCTGGCTGCTCATGGGTCTCGCCGCTCTGCTGGTCGCGTCCGGGCTTTCCCCGGCGCCGGCGCGCGCCGCGACGGAGATCCACTTCTGGCACGCCATGACCGGGGCCCTGGGGGAGCGGGTGACAGAGCTGGTCCAGAAGTTCAACGCGAGCCAGAAGGAGTTCGAGGTGAAGGCCCTCCACAAGGGCAACTACACCGAGACCCTGACCGGCGCGATCGCCGCCTACCGGGCCAAGACCCCGCCGCACATCGTGCAGGTGTTCGAGGTGGGGACCCAGACGATGCTCTCCTCGGGAGCGGTCTACCCGGTCTACCAGCTCATGAAGGACCAGGGAATGGACCTGAACTGGGCTGACTTCGTCGCCCCGGTGAAGTCCTACTACTCCAAGGAGGGCCACCTCTACTCCATGCCGTTCAACTCCTCGACGCCGATCCTCTACTACAACAAGGACATCTTCAAGAAAGCCGGCCTGGATCCCGCCAAGCCCCCTACCACGTTCCCCGAGATCGAGCAGGTGGCCAGGAAGGTCATCAGCTCGGGGGCGGCCAAGTGCGGGTTCAGCCACGCCTGGCCGTCCTGGACCATGGTCGAGAACATGCACGCCTGGCACGACCAGTCCTTCGCCGACAACCAGAACGGGTTCGCGGGCCTGGCCAAGGAGCTCAAGGTCAACGGGGAGTTCGGGGTCAAGGTCATTGACACGCTGGCCCGCTGGCAGAAGGAGGGGATCTACACCTGGGGTGGGCGCGGCCCAGCCGCGGAGGCCATGTTCCGGGGCGGGGAGTGCGCCATCCATGTGACCTCCTCAGCCTTCATCGGTGGGCTCAGCCGGGCGGCGGCCGGGAAGTTCGAATGGGGGACCGGGAACCTTCCCCGGATGCCGGGCTATCCCCAGGGGAACTCCATCATCGGGGGAGCCACCCTCTGGGTGATGAAGAGCCACAAGGGGACCGAGTACAAGGGGGTGGCCGCCTTCTTCCACTTCCTGGCCAGCACCGAGCAGCAGGCCTGGTGGCATCAGAATACGGGCTACGTCCCGATCTCCAACGCTTCCCTGAAGGCCCTCGAGGCGACCGACCACTTCCAGAAGAACCCCTTCCAGCGGCAGGCGTTCCAGCAGATCTCCGGCGGGAAGACCACAGCGAACAGCCAGGGGATCCGCCTCGGCAACTTCGTGGCGGTCCGGGATGCCATCGAGGGCGAGATGGAGAACATCTTCGCCGGCAAGAAGACCGCCAGGCAGGGCCTGGACGATGCCGTGAAGAAGTCCAACGAGATTCTCAAGGAGTTCGCCAGCCTGTACCAGTGACCGGGGGAGGGACCGGGGCCTGATCCCGGCCAAGAGAGTGGTGAGGCGGGGGAGGGCTTGCGGGTCCTCCCCCGCTTGATTATGAAGCGCACCGTCTTCCGGAACCGCTGGCTCCCCTACGCCTTGGTCCTCCCCCAAGTGGCGGTGACGATCGTCTTCTTCTTCTGGCCCGCCTTCGTCTCGCTGCGCCTCTCCTTTTTCAAGTCCTCGCCCTTTGGCGACCGGCAGATCTTCGTCGGGCTGGAGAACTTCCAGCGCCTCTTCACCTCTCCGGAATACCTCCGCAGCGTGATCAACAGCTTCCTGTTCTCGGCGGTCGTCACGCTGGTCGGGCTGTCCGTGTCCCTGGCGTTGGCCGCCCTGGCCAACCAGAAGATCCGGGGCCTGACCGTGTACCGGACCATGCTGCTCTGGCCCTACGGGATCGCGCCGGCGGTCTCGGGCATCATCTGGCTGTTCATCTTTCACCCCAGCTACGGGATCCTGCCCTATCTGCTCTCCTTCGTGCTGGCCTACGAGTTCAACTGGCTGCTGAAGGGGTGGGTGGCGATGCTGCTGATCATCGCCGCGTCGGTCTGGAAACAGCTCGGGTACAACCTGGCCTTCTTCCTGGCCGGGCTCCAGGCGATCCCGGACTCCGTGATCGAGGCGGCCAGCGTGGACGGCGCGGGGCCGTTCCGCCGGTTCGTCGCCATCATCTTTCCGCTGCTGTCGCCGGTCACCTTTTTCCTCCTGGTCCTGAACATGACCTTCTCCTTCTTCGACACCTTTGGCCTGATCCACGCGGTGACCCAGGGGGGGCCGGGGGATGCGACCAGCATCATGGTCTATAAGGCCTACACGGACGGCTTTGTGCACCTGCAGCTCGGGTCCTCCGCGGCCCAGTCGGTCGTCCTGATGATCGTGGTGATCGGGCTCACCGCGCTCCAGTTCCGGTACACCGAGAAGCGGGTGGTCTATTGACGGCACAGGGCGGGAGGTCAGATTCGCGGGCGGTTGGTGGCCCCGGCGGGGTCGCGGCGGAGATCCGTGCCCCGGCCGGCGCGGCGATGGTCCGGGCCCTTCCCCGTCGGATGGAGTGGGGCACCCTCTCTGTGCACCTCATCCTGATCGCCGCAATCCTGGTCGTTGGCTTCCCGCTCTACTACGCCTTCGTCATCAGCACGCAGAACATCCAGGAGGTGACGGCTGCGACGCCCAAAATCTGGCCGTCGGTCCACCTCTGGGCGAACTACGCGGAGGCCTGGACCCGGGCCGGGATGGGCCGGCTCCTCCTGAACAGCGCGGTGGTGGCGCTCGCCATCGCCACCGGGAAGATCGCCATCTCCATCCTGTCCGCCTTCGCCATCGTCTACTTCAATTTCCGCCTGAAGCAGGTCGTTTTCTGGATGATCTTCATCACCCTCATGCTGCCGGTCCCGGTGCGGATCATCTCCACCTACCAGGTGATCAGCGACCTGGGCTGGATCAACACCTACCTGGGCCTGACGGTTCCCCTCATGGCCTCGGCCACCGCCACCTTCCTCTTCCGCCAGTTCTACCAGACCGTCCCCAACGAGCTCGCGGAGGCCGCGCAGCTTGACGGGACGGGGCCCATGCGCTTCCTCTGGTCTATCCTCCTCCCACTCTCCTGGGCGAACATCGCGGCGCTCTTCGTCATTCTGTTCATCTATGGGTGGAACGAGTACCTCTGGCCCCTCATGATCACCAACACGCAGGAGATGCGGGTGGTGATCATCGGGATCGAGAACCTGGTGCCGCGCAGCGGGACCCAGCTCCCGGAGTGGAACCTCATCATGGCGGCCGCCGTGATGGCCCTGCTGCCGCCGGTGGCGGTCATCCTGGTCATGCAGCGCTGGTTCGTGAAGGGGCTGATCGAGGCCGAGAAGTAGGCGGCCGCGCGCGTCGGGTGGACGGAGGGTGGAATGAGCGGGCCGGTCATCCTGGCGCTCGACCAGGGGACCACCTCCTGCCGGGCCATCTGCTTCGACCGGCAGGGCCGGGCACTCACCGTCGCCCAGCAAGAGTTCGCCCAGCACTACCCGCGTCCCGGCTGGGTGGAGCACGACCCCCAGGAGATCTGGGAGACGCAGGTCGCCGTGGCCCGGGAGGCGCTCCGGCGGGGGGCGATCCCGGCGGCGTCCGTGGCCGCCATCGGCATCACCAACCAGCGGGAGACGGTCCTCTTTTGGGATCGGCGGACGGGCCAGCCACTCACCCGGGCGATCGTCTGGCAGTGCCGGCGGACCGCCGAGATGTGCGAGCGCCTCAAGGTGGCGGGCCACGAGGCGGCCATCCGCGGCAAGACCGGCCTGGTCCTGGATGCCTACTTCTCCGGGACCAAGGTGGCCTGGTTCCTCGAGCACACCCCCGGCCTGCGGGAGAAGGCGCGGCGGGGCGAGGCCTGCGCCGGGACCATTGATTCCTGGCTTATCTTCAAGCTGACCGGGGGGAAGGCGCACGTGACGGACCCCACCAACGCCTCCCGGACCATGCTCTTCAATCTCCACACCCGGCGGTGGGACGACGACCTGCTGGCCCTCCTGGAGGTTCCGCGGCAGGTCCTCCCGGAGGTCCGGCCCTCCAGCCAGGTGTACGGGAGGACCCCGCGCGACTTCCTGGGGGCGGAGATTCCGGTCGCCGGGGCGGCCGGGGACCAGCAGGCGGCCCTCTTCGGCCAGGCCTGCTTCGGGCCCGGGCACGCCAAGAACACCTACGGGACCGGGTCCTTCCTCCTGGTCCACACGGGGGAGAAGCCGGCGCCCTCGAGCCGCGGACTCCTGACCACGATGGCGGCGACGGTGGGGGAGAGCCCCGCCTACGCCCTGGAGGGAAGCATCTTCATCACCGGCGCCGCCATTCAGTGGCTACGGGATGGTCTGAAGCTCATCGAGGAGTCGGCCGACTCGGAATCCTACGCCGCCACGGTCCCCGATACGGGGGGCGTCTATTTCGTTCCCGCCTTCGTGGGCCTGGGGGCTCCCCACTGGGACCCGTATGCCCGGGGGGCCATCCTGGGCCTGACCCGGGGGACGACGCGCGCTCACATCATCCGGGCGGCCCTGGAGGCCATAGCCTACCAGAGCCGGGAGGTGGTGGAAGCCGCGGAGGAGGACGCCGGGATCCGGATGGCCGAGCTGAAGGTGGATGGGGGGGCGGTCCGGAACAACTTCTTGATGCAGTTTCAGGCCGACATCCTGGACCGACCGGTCATCCGGCCGAGGGTGACCGAGACGACGGCCCTCGGCGCGGCCTACTTAGCCGGCCTGGCCGTGGGGTACTGGGCTGGCCTGGAGGAGATCGGGCAAAACTGGGGAGCGGAGCGGCGGTTCGAGCCCCGCATGGCCGCCGAGGAGCGGGAGGCGCTCTACGCGGGCTGGCGGCGGGCTGTCACGCGGGCGGCGGGATGGGCAAATCCATGAGGGGGCGTGGCGTCCGGAAAATGGGCTGCCGGCGAGGCTCAGGTGCTACGGAAGGAGGGCGATCATGGCAAGGATGAACACACCTCGCGCGGTACTGACCCTCGTCCTGCTGATGGGCGCGATGGTCGTCTCCGGCGTCGCAGCGGCTGCGACGGCACCCAGGAATGTGATCATTCTCTTTGCTGACGGGATCGGGACGGCGCACGTGGAGATCGCTCGCCTCTACAACCGGCACATCCACAACGCCGGGCTCACCATCACGGACGTGATCATGCGCCAGGGGAGTCTCGGCCTCATGACTTCCCATCCGGTCGAGGCCATCGCCACTGACTCCGCGGCGGCCGGCTCCGCCATGTTCACGGGGATCAAGACCACCATCGGGACCATCAGCATGACCCCGGATGGGAAGCCCGCCCGGACCGTGGCGGAGGCGGCCCGGGCGGCAGGGAAGCGGGTGGGGATCGTCACCACCGCGACGGTGTATGACGCCAGCCCGGCGGCCTTCTCGGTCCATGCCAAGAGCCGGCGGGACACACAGGCGATCGTGGATCAGTACCTCACGCTCGGGCTGGACGTGATCCTCGGGGGCGGGCGCGACTTCTTCTTGCCGACCGGAACCGGGGAGGGCAACCGGAAGGATGGAAAGGATCTCATCGCGGCCTTCCGCGGACAGGGCTACAGCTACGCGGCCACACTGCCGGAGTTGAAAGCGGCCACGGCAAAGAAGCTCCTGGGACTCTTCGCCTGGGGAGGTATGGCGTTCGAGATTGATCGGGATCCCGCGGTCGAGCCCTCCATCCGGGACATGACCGAGGCGGCGCTACGGACGCTGGCCCAGGACAGCCCGAATGGTTTTGTGGTCCTGCTGGAGACCGAAAACACCGACACGGCCGCCCACCGCAACGACATCGCTGCCCTGGTCCACGCGGTCCGGGAGTTCGACGCCGCCGTGAAGATCGCCTACGACTTCTATAGCCGGGCACCCAACGAGACCCTCCTGATCGTCACGAGCGACCACGAAACGGGCGGCCTGACCGTCACCTACGCCCAGACGGAGATGACCACCTCAGGCAGTAAACGGTTCTACGCCGCCCCGGAGCACCTGAAGCTGGTGAGCGGGATCACCGTCTCGCTGGACAAGGCGCGCGACATCCTAGGGAAGAAGCCGGATCCGGCGGCCCTGGACGCCTTGGTCCGGAAGCACTTCCCCGGCTTCACCCTGGACGCCGACCTGCGGGAGGCCATCCTGGGACAAAAGATGCTCGAGCGCAACTGCACATACCCGACCCAATGCGCGCTCGGCCGGATGGTTGCGCGCCAGACGGGCATCTACTGGGGGACATCCGGGCATTCGGCCCAGCCGGTCTTCGTCGCGGCGGTCGGGCCGGGCTCCGATCGCTTCCAGGGCTATATGGACAACACGGAGTTCGGAAAGGCACTCCTCGGCCTCCTGGACGCGAGGTAGGGCTGCCCCGGCCGCGCCGGTCCGGGGGCAAGCCTTCTGGCGCGGCCCTCGGATGGCCCCGCCTGCATCCGCTGGTCGTAGGGCCGCCGGACATGAAGCGTGGGGGATGGGCCCGGCCGGCCCCTGGCGCGCTGGCATTCACTTCGAGGGAGGAGGGACACATGCACCGGCGATCAATGACCCGATGGCTGGCCGTGGCGCTTCTGGTGGCGTTCCTGCCTCTCGCGGCGTCCTGCTACGGGCGATTCCAGTTGGTCCGGACCGTGTATGAGGCGAACAGTCGCGTGGAAGACAAGTTCATTCGCAGTGCGGTCACCTGGCTGTTGGTGATTCTCCCTGTGTACGGTCTCGCCGGGCTGGCGGACTTCCTGATCTTGAACGTCATCGAGTTCTGGCAGGGAAAGAACCCCATGCTGGCGGAGGACGATCCGGTCATCAGGACGGCCCGGGTGGGGGCGGACCGCATTGTGCAGACGCTCCGCCACCGGGACGGGGCCACCGAGATGACGGTCGAGCGCTTCCGGGACGGCGTCCTGCTGGACCGCGTGACCCTGCGCCAGCCCGACGGCAGCGATCGGCTCGCCGGCTCGCTGCATGTGCCCGGCGCGCCCACCGTCACGCTGCTGGCCGAGCGCGATGGGGAGCGCCTGCTCCTGACCCGGGCGGTCGCCGGACAGGCGCCGGAGCGCCTCGTCTCCAGCGCTTCCGAGGTCCGCACCCTCGAGGCGCGGGTCTTGGCCGCCCTGGGACCGGTCGCGCCGACAGCCGTCGCCCGCGCGTCCCATCCGTAGGACCTCCCGCCCGGGCGGCGTACCCCACGGGGCCGCCCGGGCGTCTTGCCCGCGTGTTTGGACTGCCGCCGCGGCGCCCGCCCTCCTTGACATTTCCCGACCAATCCGGAAGACTACACCCGCCGCTCCCTGTGCCACGCCGGGGGGCGGCGCGGCATCATAACCCTTGGCGGCGCTTCCGTCGCCGTCGGAGGCTCCCCAGGGGATCTGGGGTCTTGGGGAGAGGAGATCAGCATGGAGGTACAGGTCTGCATCCTGGGCTCGGGCCCGGCAGGGCTCACGGCGGCCCTCTACGCGGCCCGCGGCAACCTGGCCCCCCTCGTGATCGCCGGCGCACAGCCGGGCGGCCAGCTCATCACCACCACCATGGTGGAGAACTACCCGGGGTTCCCCGACGGCATCATGGGGCCCGAGCTCATGGAGATCTGGAAAAAGCACGCGGAGCGGTTCGGCACCCGCTATCTCACGGCCGCGGCGACCAGCGTGGACTTGACCAAGCGCCCCTTCACGATCGAGACCGACGAGGGGCCTGTGCGGTGCCGGGCCCTGATCATCGCCACGGGCGCCACCCCCAAGCTCCTGGGCCTGCCCTCTGAGCAGCAGTACATGGGCCGGGGGGTCTCCACCTGTGCGACCTGCGACGGCTACTTCTTCAAGGACCAGGAGGTGGCGGTGGTGGGGGGGGGCGATGCAGCCATGGAGGAGGCCCTCTACCTGAGCAAGCTCTGCACCAAGGTGACCGTGATCCACAGGCGGGACAGGCTGCGCGCCTCCAAGATCATGGGGGAGCGGGCCCAGAAGAACCCCCGCATCGCCTTCCAGTGGAACGGCGTGGTGGAGGAGATCCTCGGCAAGGAGGACCACGGCCTCCGGGGGGTGCGCCTGAAGCGGACGGACACCGGGGAGCGGACCGAGTTGAAAGTGGACGGCCTCTTCATCGCCATCGGGCATACGCCCAACACGGGTCTCTTCCGGGGGCAGCTCGACATGGACGAGGTCGGCTACCTGCGGGTGAGCGAAGGGACGATGACCAAGGTCCCGGGGGTCTTCGCCGCCGGCGACGTGGTGGACCACGTCTACCGGCAGGCGGTGACCGCGGCCGGCATGGGGTGCATGGCAGCCATGGACGCCGAGCGCTGGCTGGAGCGGCAGGGGGAGTGAAGAGGGCGTGGCGGTCACCCTCGTCCAGGTGGACCTGCCCGAAGCGGTGGCGGAGGCACTCCGCCTGGCCGACCTCCTCCGGGACTACGCCGATGCGTTCGGCCTGCCCGGGGTTGGCGGCGAGGGGCCCCTGGAGGCGGCCGCAGCGCTCCGTGTGCGGCACCCCGAGAAGCCGGTCTGTCTGGTGGCCCCGCCCGGCGCCGAGGCGGCGAAAGCTTTCCTGGCATTCCTCGCCGGGCGCGCCCAGGTCCTCCGGGTGGCTGGGGATCTCACCGTGGACGCCCTCCGGACCCTCCGGGTAGCCGCCCAGGAGCAGCAGGTGCGGCTCCTGGTGGACCTGACCGGCCTGCCGGATGCGGCGGACCGGGCGAAGCGCCTCTCCCGGGCCAAGCCGGACGCGTTTCTCCTGGAAGTGGCGCGGCGGGAGGCGGGCCGGGCCGACCTCGACCTCGCGGCGGTCGCGGCGGTCCGGGAGGCGGGGGAGCGGCCGGTCGCCCTCGCCGCCGACGTGGAGCCGGCCGTGGTGCCCCAGCTCCTGCGGTTTCGCCCCGAACGCCTCATCGTCGGCCGGGCGGTGACGGGCGCCCCCGACCCCTGTCGCGCCGCCCACGCCCTGAAGGCCCGGATTGACGCCGTCCAGCGCCTCACCCAGTTCTTCTGAGGCTGCCCCACCGCCGCCCCGTCAGAGGAGTCGCCCGGTGCCCGAGCCCTCGCCCCGCCTCTCTCCCGACGTGGCCGCTGTCCGCGGCGAGCTCAGCGCGCTGCGGCGCCGGCTCCACGCGGAGCCGGAGCTGGCCTTTGCCGAGACCCGGACCGCGGCGGCGGTGGCGGAGTACCTGGCCATCCCCGGCATCACACTCCAGACCGGCGTAGCTGGGACGGGGGTGGTGGCCACCATCCGCGGGGCGCAGCCGGGCCGGACGGTTCTGCTGCGGGCCGATATGGACGCGCTCCCGATCCAGGAGGCGACCGGCGCCCCTTACGCCTCCCGCGTCGCGGGGGTGATGCACGCCTGAGGGCACGACGGGCACACCGCCATCGGGGTGATGGCGGCGAGGTTGCTGGCGGCCCGCTGGGATCGTCTCTCCGGCGCCGTCAAGGTGGTGTTCCAGCCGGCGGAGGAAGGACCGGGGGGCGCCCTCCCGATGCTGGAGGCGGGCATCCTCGAGGATCCGCCGGTGGACATCGCCTTCGCCCTGCACCTCTGGAACGAGTATCCGGTCGGGACGGTCTGCGTCCGGCCGGGCCCCGTGATGGCCGCGGCGGATCGCCTGCGGGTCACCGTGCGGGGGAGCGGCGGGCACGCCGCCCAACCCCACCTGGCCGTGGACCCGGTGGTGGCTGCCGCGCAGATGGTGTTGGCCCTCCAGGGGCTGGTGGCGCGGGAGGTGGACCCGCTCAAGCCGGTGGTGGTCACGGTGGCCAGCATCCACGGCGGGGAGGCCTTCAACGTCATCCCTTCCGAGGTCACGATGGAGGGGACGGTCCGCTGCCTGGACCCGGCCATCCGGGAGGAGCTTCCCCGGCGGATCCGGCGGATCCTGGAAGGGATCGCCGAGGCTACCCGGACCGCCGTGGAAATCCAGGTGGAGCAGCGCTACCCGGTGACGGTGAACGACCCCGCCCTCGCCCGCCTGGTCGCAGAGGCCGCGGCGGAGGTGGTGGGGGAGGAGCGGGTATTGGCGCATCCCCCGGGGATGGGGGCGGAGGACATGGCGTACGTCCTCCACCGAATTCCCGGCTGCTACTTCTTCATCGGCTCCGCCAACACCGCCCGGGGGCTCACGGCGCCACACCACAGCCCCCGCTTCGACTTCGACGAGGAGGCCCTCGCCATCGGCCTGGAGGTGATGCTCCGGTCGGCCGAAGCGTACCTTGGGGGGCGGGACGCCTGATGAAACCGGCGGTCCGGCTGGCGCCGGCGCTCGTAGAGCGCGTGCCGGGCCTGGCCCTGGGGGTCGTCCTCCTGGAGGGCCTGGTGATTGCCCGCGAGGCCCCGGACCTGACGTCCGCCCTCGGAGCATGCGCGGAGCGGGTCAAGGGGGACATTGATCTAGAGGGGCTGGCCCGCCTCCCCGAGGTGGCCGCCATGCGGGCCGCCTTCCGGGCGACGGGGACGGACCCGAGTCGCTACCGGCCCTCGGCTGAGGCCCTCTTGCGCCGGGTCCTCCAGGGGAAAGGGATCCCCAGAATCAATGCTGCCGTGGACGCCAATACCCTGGGCTCCCTCACCTTCCGGCTCCCCATGGGCGCCTACGATGCCGACCGGTTGCGGGGCGAGGCGACGTGCCGGATCGGGGAGGTAGGCGAGGGCTGGACCGCCATTGGCGGGAAAGGGGTGGACGCGGAGGGGAAGATCCTCCTGGCCGATGCGGCAGGGCCCTTCGGGAGCCCCTACGCGGACGCGGCGCGAACGGCCGTGACGGAGGAGAATCGGCGTCTGCTGCTGGTGATCTTCGCGCCGCCCGGCCTTCCGGGTGGCCGCCTGGAGGAGGCGCTGGCCTTCACGGCCGCCACGATGATGAGCCACTGCGGCGGGGCCGTCACGGCCCGGCGGATTCTGGCTGGCTGAGGGGGAGCGGGATGGAGGTGAAGCGGGCGGCGGCCCTGAAGGCGTTTGCGACCGACAAGATGACAAAGGTAGGCCTCTTCGAGACCCGGCGATTCTTCTGCGATCTCTACTGCTTCGAGAGAGGCCAGGCCCAGAAGGGGCACGTCCACCAGGGGGAAGACAAGGTCTACTTCGTCCTCGAGGGGCGGGGCCGCTTTACGGTCGGGAAGGAAGAGGCGGAGCTCGGCGCGATGGAGGCAACGCTGGCGCCGGCCGGTGTCACACACGGCGTCGTGAATGACGGGCCGGGGCGCCTGGTGGTGCTCGTCTTCATGGCGCCGCACCCCGGGCCGAAGGGGTGAGGGGAGCGGCATGCGGGTGGTCGTCATCCACTACCACGAGATCGCCCTGAAGGCGGGGAACCGCGGCCTCTTCATCGGGCGGCTCATGGGGAACCTCCGGAAGGCCACCGGGGGGAAGGGTGTCCACGGCATCCAGAAGCAGTCGGGACGGGTCATTCTGAAGCTGCGCCGGGACGCCGAGTGGCCAGCCGTCCGGGCCCGGGTCGGGCGGGTCTTCGGTGTGGCCAACTTCGCCCTGGCGGCGCGGGTGAACCCGCGCCTCCCCGACCTGGAGCGGGCGGTCGGGGACGGTCTCACAGGCCGGACCTTCGCGTCCTTCCGGATCACGGCGAAGCGGGCCTTCAAGGAGTTCCCCCTCACCTCCCAGCAGGTGAACGAGCATCTGGGGACCTTCGTCCTGCGCCTGACGGGGGCCCGAGTGGACCTGACCCGCCCGGAGCTGACGGTCTTCGTCGAGATCCTCCCGGGCGAGGCCTACGTCTACTTCGAGAAGGTCCCCGGCCCGGGCGGCCTCCCGGTCGGGGTCGGGGGTCGGGTGGTCACCCTGCTCTCGGGGGGGATTGATTCGCCCGTGGCCGCGTACCGGGTGATGAAGCGGGGCTGCCCGGTCACGTTCATCCACTTCCACTCCTACCCGTTCCTGGAGAAGACCTCCCAGGAGAAGGCGGACGCCCTGGCGGCCCACCTCACCCAGTTCCAGTACGCTTCTCGCCTCTACCTGGTCCCCTTCGGGGAGATCCAGCGGGAGGTGGTCCTGAGCGTCCCGCCGCCCTACCGGGTCGTCGTCTACCGGCGCCTCATGGCCCGGATCGCCGAGCAGGTGGCCCAGAAAGAAGGCGCGCTGGCCCTGGCCACGGGGGAGAGCCTCGGGCAGGTGGCCTCGCAGACCCTGGAGAATCTGGTGGTCATCGAGGAGGCGGTGCGCCTCCCGATCCTGCGCCCGCTCATCGGGATGGACAAGGAGGAGATCGCCGCGGCCGCCCGGGCCATCGGGACCTTCGAGACCTCCATCATCCAGGATCAGGACTGCTGCACCCTCTTTACGCCGAAGCATCCGGTTGTCCGGAGCACGGTGGAGGAGATCCGGCGAGTGGAGGGCCGGCTGGATCTGTCTGCCCTGGTGGCCGGAGGGCTAGCCCGGGCCGCGGTGGAGGAGTACGCCTTCCCGCCCCTCGCGGCCGGTTGAGTTCTCGTTCCCCGTCTGCTATCCTGTCTGTGTCGCGAGTTGGCCCCGCGTCGGCTGGCGACGGGTCGCCGGCGCGTCCGGGAGGAATGGCATCATGCCCAAGACGGTCCGTGACATCGTCCACGAGGCCCGCCGGGTTGTCTCCGAGGTCACCGCGGAGGTCCTGCACGAGCGGATGAAGCGCGGGGAGACCCCCCTGCTTCTGGACGTGCGGGATCCAGACGAATACCGGGACGGCTACATTGACGGAGCCCTCTCCCTCAGCCGGGGCTTCCTGGAGTTCCGGATCGCCAGCCTGATCCCGGACCCGAGCGCCGAGATCGTCACCTACTGTCAGACCGGGCTCCGCTCCGTCCTCGCCGCCAAGGCCCTCCAGGACCTGGGGTACACCAACGTCAAGAACCTGACGGGGGGCATCCAGAAGTGGAAGGAGACGGGCTACAAGGTCGTGGCCTACCGGAAAATGACGGAGGAGCAGATTGCCCGCTACAGCCGGCACCTCATGCTGGCCCAGATCGGAGAGCAGGGGCAGCGCAAGCTGATGAACGCCAAGGTCCTCCTGGTTGGGGCCGGGGGCCTGGGCTCGCCGGCGGGGGTCTATCTGGCGGCGGCGGGGGTGGGGACGCTGGGGATCGTGGACGCGGACGTGGTGGATGTGACCAACCTGCAGCGGCAGATTCTTCACACGACGGCCAGCGTGGGGAAACCCAAGGTGGACTCGGCGAAGGAGACGCTGGCGAGCCTGAACCCCGAGGTGCAGGTCATCCCCTACCAGGTCCGCCTGGACCGCAAGAACGTGATGGACATCGTGCGGGAGTACGATGTCATTCTGGACGGCAGCGACAACTTCCCGACCAAGTATCTGGTCAATGACGCCTGTCACCTGGCGGGCAAGCCGAACGTCTTCGGGTCCATCTTCCAATTCGAGGGGCAGGCCTCCGTCTTTCACCCGACGGAGGGGCCCTGCTACCGCTGCCTCTTCCCGTCGCCGCCACCGCCGGGGCTGGTCCCCACCTGAGCAGAGGCCGGCGTGCTGGGGGTCCTGCCCGGCATCGTGGGTGTGATTCAGGCGACCGAGGCGATGAAGCTCATCGTGGGGTACGGGACGCCGCTCATCGGGCGGCTCCTGACCTATGACGCGCAGGAGATGCGCTTCAAGGAGATCAAGGTCCGGAAGGACCCGGCCTGCGCCCTGTGCGGGGAGCATCCGACGATCACCGACCTGGTGGACTACGAAGCCTTCTGCGGGGTGGGGGCGGCATCCTGAGCCGGGGATCGGGGGAGGAACCGGACGAGGGGCTGCCGGGCAGCCCCTCGTGCTGTTT
>JAKEHP010000352.1 GCA_022614955.1 Candidatus Methylomirabilota bacterium | reverse complement strand
CCTGAAGAAGTGCGCCACGTTCCTGGGCGTCGGCCTGCACCTGTACGGCAAGCGCACCGCATCCGCCACCAGCCGGTGGGTACCCGGACAGCGCGAAGACCGAGGGCGGGGTGGCGGCGCGGCGGGTCGCAGCACCGGCCAGCCTCCCGCCCCGCCGTCCCAGCCCGCCGCGTCGGGCAACGGCCAGGAGCGAGCCGCGCAGGCGGCGGCCCCGGAGCAGCGCGGCGGGGCGGACGGCCCGCCTGCGCCCTCGGGACGGCAGACGCCGCACGCATCCGCCTCGCCGCAGGCCGGCGACGGGCGCCTGGACAACGCCCAGCACACCGCCATCCTCGCCCTGGCGAAGAAGCGGCGGCTGTCGCAACTGGAGCTCAACGAGGCGGCCGTGAAGCGATACGGCGTCCAGGTCCCGTACCTCACCTACCGGGACGCCGCCCACTTCATCCGGGAGCTGCAGTCCCTGGGGTAGGCCTTCCCCACGGAGGCACGGAGTGGGTGAGCCTCGCTCCGTGCCTCCGCCTCCCCGATCGCCCGTCCGAGATCCCCAGGCGCCGATTCCCCGGAAGGAGGGAGTGCCATGGTCGCCACCGGGTTCCAGAACCATCTCCACCTCTCGCACAGCCAGCTCGACACGTTCCTCAACTGCCCCCGGCGGTACCGCTACCAGTACGTCGTGGGGGCGCCCTGGGAGCACCTGCCGGCCTCCCTGGCCTTCGGCCGGGCGATCCATGCCGCCGTCGCCCACTACTACCGGCATGTCAAGCACTTCGGGGTGCCCCTCCCCCTCGGGGTCCTGAAGGGGTGCTTTGACGGCGAGCTCAAGGAGGCGCTGGCGCAGGGGCCGGAGGTCCTCTACAAGGAGGGGGAGAGCGAGCGGTCCCTCCGGCAGAAGGGGATTGCGCTGCTCGAGGTCTTCCACGCCAAGGCCCGGCCGCAGACCGTGGAGGCGGTGGAGCTGCCCTTCCTCGTGGACTTGGTGGACCCGGCCACGGGCGCGGTCCTGGACGTCAAGCTGGCCGGGGTCTTCGACCTGATCGAGTCCGATGGGAGCGGGAACCTGACGATCGCGGACCTCAAGACCTCGAACCGCCGCTACGCGGAGAACCAGGTCGAGAACCACCTCCAGGCGACGCTCTACGCCTACGCCCTCCGGCGCCTGGGCTACAGCACGGACGGGCGGAACACCCTCATCCGCTTCGACGTCCTCCTCAAGACCAAGCAGCCCGACCTGGAGAGCTACTACGCGGTGAAGGCGGAGGAGGACGAGCCCTGGACCCTGGCCCAGGTCCGGCGGGTGCT
>JAKEHP010000351.1 GCA_022614955.1 Candidatus Methylomirabilota bacterium | reverse complement strand
GTGGATGCGAACAAGGCCCGGGTCTACTACCGGCTACTCGAGCGGGCGCTCCAAGCCAAGCAGCTGTCGGAGGCCGAGGTGAAGAGGTACGTGGGGGCCCGCGAGCGCCTCTTCGTTGCGTTCAGGCCGGGCGGGGGAGAGCAGGTCGGCGAGGGGTTCTTTGCCGGGGAGCGGCCCCAGGGGGATGCGGTCTCCGTGACCCCCTGGATGGTGCAGGCCTTCGCCAGAATCTCCGGGGATCGGAACCGCTATCATTTGGACCGGGCGTATGCGGAACAGTCCCGGTTCCACGGGCTGGTGGTCCATGGTCTCTTCACCGTCTCTCACATTCTGGCGAGCCTGGGGCGCCTCCGGCCGGCCTATGTTGTCGAGGCCCTCACGGCCCGCTTCCGGGCACCGGTCTACTTCGGGGACAGTCTTACGCCATCGGCCGAGGTGCAGGAGGTCGGGGAGGAAGGCCAGGCAGTGCTCCGCGTGAGCACGGTCAACCACGAAGGCGAAGTCGTCTGCGACGGGACCGCGACCCTGAAGCCGGAGAAGGCAGGAGAGATCTGCGCCACTCCCCCGGCGGAGCTCGCCTGGCTCAAGCAATGGGCCCAGGATGTCACCCCCGCGGCGCCCCCCATCGTCTATGACTTCACCGATCCGGCCATTCCACGCCATCAGGCCTTCACCAAGACGATGACCGCCGAGTTGGTGCGCGCCACGCTCGCCCTCTTCGGCCCGCTCCACCCCCACCAAGTAGGTCCACTCCTCGCGCTCGGGACTATGGCGATGGCGTCGGCCGAAAGTTCACCCGGCTACCTCCTCCTTTCCGCCCGGGTCTTCAGTTTCGGTGGGCCGATCGAACCGGGCGATCAGCTGAGCCTCGCCGCCACGGCCCCGCCGCCAGAAGAGATCCGCCGTTTACAAGAGGAAAAGGGGGCCCGAATCGTCCCGATCGATATCGCCGTGACGAACCAGTGGGGGGCGCGAATTCTTCAGGGCCAGGTGGTCAAGCTCATGGACCGGTCGGAACTCTCCTCCTAACCCCCCCAAAAGCTCGCTTCCATCCCCCAAATAAAAAGGCTTGCTCGGCACAGAACTTGCTTGTATAAGTATACGCCTATT
>JAKEHP010000350.1 GCA_022614955.1 Candidatus Methylomirabilota bacterium | reverse complement strand
CGACATCGAAGCCGATCCGGACTCCGGCTCTGCTCGGCTGCTTCTGCTGCAGGGCAGTGAACGCCGCCTCCAGCTTCGGGTCCCCCGTCCCCAGGAGAACGAGCTGGGTCTCTTCGGCGAGGAGCGCCTTCGCGGTGGCCGCCACGAGATCAATCCCCTTCTGGTCGGCGAGGCGTGAGATGACAGCCAGGATCGGCACCTCCGGGCGCACCGGGAGGCCCATCGCCCGTTGCAGGTCGGCCTTGCAGACCGCTTTCCCGCTGAGATCACCGCGGCTGAAGTGGGCGGCCAGGTGCTTGTCGGTGGCCGGGTTCCACTCCTCTATGTCCACGCCGTTCAGGATGCCGTGAAGGTCCGCGGCCCGCTCCCTGAGGACCCCCTCCAGCCCCGCGCCGAACTCCGGGGTCTGGATCTCCTTACTGTAGCGGCCGCTGACCGTGCTCAGGCAGTCGGCGTGGACGAGTCCCGCCTTCAGGAAGCTCACCTTCCCGTAGAACTCCAGGCCCTGCCAGTGGAACAGCTCCCAGGGCAGCCCGGTGACCCGAAACTTCTCGGCGGGGAAGAGTCCCTGGTACCCCAGGTTGTGGACGGTGAAGAGGGTGCCCGCCTTCCCCAGGACCGGGTCGGCGGCGTAGAGGGTTTTCAGATAGGGAGGGATCAGGCCGGTCTGCCAGTCGTTACAGTGCAGGAGGTCGGGGGCGAGGCCGAGGGCGCGGACGGTCTCCAGGACGCCGCGGGCGAAGGCGGTGAAGCGCTCAAAATTGTCCGGGTAGTCCTGCCCCTTCTCCTGGTACAGGCCGTCGCGGCCGAAGAACCCCTCGTGCCCCAGGAGGAGGGCCCGGCCCCCCGGCATCGGCGCCTCGAAGACCGCCAGCGTCTCCTGCCGGTCCCCCACCGGGACCCGCACGCCATCGTGGATTTTCCGGAGGCCGAACCGGGCCCCGTCAATGCTCCGGTATCGTGGAAGGGCGACCGTCACCTCGACGCCAAGGCCGGCCAGCGCTCGCGGCAGCGCCCCGGCCACATCGGCGAGACCTCCAGTCTTGGCGAAGGGGACGACCTCCGAGGAGACGAGCAGGATGTGCATGCGGCCTCCCGAACGTAGCCCCGGCAGGGGCGGGGGGGCACTATACCAGGTTCGGGAGCGGCGCGGCAACGGTCGCCGTGCCCGG
>JAKEHP010000349.1 GCA_022614955.1 Candidatus Methylomirabilota bacterium | reverse complement strand
GCCTGTGTCTTCGGGTCGGACCGCTGTCATGTGATGGAGGACCCGTGGCAGGACGGGGCGATTCCGCTGCGCTTCGAGGACCCGGAGGGGGGCGCGCGGGCGATCCTGGAGTACGCCAGGACCACGCCGATCCACGCGATCGTCGCGGTGGGGGATCGTCCGACCCTCACCGCGGCGCGGGCCTGCCAGGCCCTGGGGCTCCCCCACAACCCGCCGCAAGCGGCCGAGGCCGCGCGCAACAAGTTCACAGCCCGGCAGCGGTTCCAGGCGGCGGGCCTGCCAGTTCCCCCCTTCGCCCGCTTCGCGATTAACCAGGACCCGCGAGAGGCCGTCCGCCACGTCCGCTTCCCGTGTGTCCTCAAGCCCCTGGCGCTCTCCGCAAGCCGCGGGGTCATTCGGGCCGACGACCCCGATGAGTTCCTGGCCGCCTTTCGCCGAATCGCGGCGCTCCTCAAGACTCCGGAAATCCGGGTGCTACGGGAGGAGGCGCACGACTGGATCCTGGTGGAGGGATTCATCGAGGGCCGGGAGGTCGCCCTCGAGGGGATCCTGGACCAGGGACACTTGCGGCTGCTTGCCCTCTTTGACAAACCGGACCCGCTGGATGGCCCCTTCTTCGAGGAGACGATCTACGTGACCCCCTCCCGCCTGGACCAGGAGGTGCAAGCGCAGATCGTCCAGGCCACCGAGCGGGCCACCCGGGCTCTCGGCCTGCTCCACGGGCCGATCCATGCCGAGCTTCGGGTGGGGAGTGTCGGCCCGTGGGTCCTCGAGGTGGCCGGGCGCTCCATCGGCGGCCTCTGCTCCCGGGTGCTCCGGTTCGGTACCGGCGTTTCCCTGGAGGAGCTCATCATCCGCCACGCCTTCGGCATGGACATCGGGCCCTTCCATCGGGAGGACCCGGCGGCAGGCGTCATGATGATCCCGATCCCCCAGGCCGGGATCTACCGGAAAGCCAAGGGGGTCGAGGAGGCCTTGCGGACGCCCGGGATCGAAGAGATCACGATCAGCGCCAAGGAGGGCCAGAAGATTCTTCCGCTGCCCGAAGGGTCCAGCTATCTCGGCTTCATCTTTGCCCGGGGCTCCTCCCCGCAGCAGGTGGAGGATGCTCTGCGGCAGGCGCACAAGCAGCTCCGCTTTGAGATCGCCCCCAGTCTTGATCCGACTCCGAGCCACGCTTCCTCCGAGGCTGCGACCACCGCCACCTGATGTCATCACAACTTCTCGAGCTGCTTCCTGGTGTGGCCCTGTGCGCGGCCCTGACAGGGGCGATCATCTGGGCCCGACCGCTGTTTCCGGAGGTCTTCGGCGAGGCGCTGCTCGCCGTGTCGGTCGGGCTCGTCGTCGGGAATCTTGTGGCCCCGCCTGCCGCGACGAAGCCCGGCCTTCGCTGGATGAGCCGGACGGGGCTGCGGATGGCCATCGTGTTCATGGGGGCGCGACTGGCCTTCGGGGATATTGTGCAGGGGGGGGTGTATGCGCTCGCGCTCCTGCTCTGCACGATGACGGTGGCGGCACTCGTTGTCACGGGGCTCGGGCGGTGGATGGCCGTGCCTCGGCGCCTGACGACCCTGCTCGCGGTCGGCACCGCGGTGTGTGGGAACTCGGCCATCATCGCGACCGCGCCGCTGATCGAGGCCGAGGAGCGGGAGGTCGCCTTCGCTGTGGGGACCATCACCCTGTTCGGGACGCTCGCGGTCTTCGCCTTCCCATTCCTCGGGCATGCTCTGGGGCTCGCGCCGTGGCACTATGGGGTGTGGGCCGGCGCGGCGATCAACGACACCTCGCAGGTCCTCGCAGCCGGGCTTGCCTATGGGGACTCCGCCGCCGCCGTCGCGACGGTCGTGAAGTTGACGCGGAACGCCCTGATGGCGCCGATCCTGGTCGGCGTGGGTGTTGGCATGGCCCGGCACCGGCCCGGCGTGCGGTGGCAGGCTGCGGTGGGGAAGAGCATTCCGCTGTTCGTGGTCGGGTTCCTCGCCGTCGCGCTGCTGAACAGCCTCGGTGTGCTCCCGGCGACGCTGCGGGCAGCGTTGGTCCAGGTCTCGAGGCTGCTGATCCTGGCGGCTCTCGCAGGAATCGGTTTGAGCCTGCGGGTGTTGGAGCTCCGTGTCGTCGGATTGCGACCGTTCCTGGTCGGCTTCGGCGCTTCGGTGGGCCTCGCGGTGGCAACGCTGCTCCTCACGAGCGCAACGCAGGGGATCTGGCAGCGCGTCTTCGGGGGGTTCTGAGCGCAAAGCCCTGGCGGGGCACGGGCTCCAGGCGGCGAGAAATGGCTCCGGGACTGCGTGATGCTGGCCGTCTGCCGCTCTTGTCTCCGCCCCCCGTTTGTCCTATGCTGTGGCAAGTGTTCCCCCCCCATCCCGCGTTCCTCTGTGGCTCGCTCAGAGGAGGGTGCCATGATCACTGTGCCCGCCCACCGCATCCGGCAATTCGGGGTCGAGTTCTACCAGGCCGTCTTCTCGGCCGCGGACATTGACCGACTGGTCCGCTTCGAGGTCCTGGGCTACGGGGGGGCCGAGGCCGCGCCCGGCGCCACCCGGCGCCCCGCGAAGGCAACCCAGGTCAACTGGGAGGTCCTGGAGAAGCGGATCGGCCAGAGCGAGGCGGCCTACCAGCGGCCGGTCATCCGGCGGAAGATCCAGGAACTCCTCCAGTACTACCGGGAATGCCGCGAGGCCGGCAACCTTCCGGCCATCCCGGGCGCTGTGATCATGATCAGCGAGAAGCGCCTCAGCTTCAAGCCGGCGGGGAGCACGCCCACTCTGGGGCTCCTCCAGATCCCGGAGGAGCCGGGGGTCCTGCGGGCGCTCGACGGCCAGCACCGGCTCTTAGCCCTGCACGCGGCCGTGGAGCAGGAGGCCTTCGACCTACACGTCCCGGCCGTCCTCTTTGACACCCTGGATGCCCGCCAGGTCGTGGAGCTCTTCGTCACCATCAACGCGAAGCACACCCGCCTGAATCCTTCCCACCTCCTGAGCTTGTCGGGCCGCCGCCTCTACGCCAACCCGCACCAGGCACTGGCCCACGACATCATCCGGCACCTGAATGAGGCAGAGGATTCCCCCCTGCGCGGGGATATCCGGATGCTGGGAGTGGGGAAGGGGAAGGTCACCCAGGCGGCCATCAACGAGGAGATGGTGGACCTGCTCGAGGTTCTCCAGAAGGTGGGCGGGGAGGCCAAGGTTCGGGAGATGCAGCATCAGGGGAAGCGCTTCTTCCTGAATTACTTCAAGGGGGTGGCCCAGGCGTTCCCGAAGGCCTGGCCCGGGAAGAAGTACAGCATCAAGACCGGGGCGGCGCTCCGGGCCTTTGTCCGAGTGTCCCTGGAGGTGATGGCCCGGGCCCGCGAGCTGAAGGGTGATGCCTTTGACGCCCATGCCCTCCGGCAGGCGGTGGCCCCGTGGGGGCAGCGCCTCACGGATCGGCGGTTCGAGACCGAGGGGGAGTGGAGGAACAAGCTGGCTGGAGGGACCCGGGGGACGGTGGACCTCCTCGCCCGGGAGCTGAAGGACGCCCTGCGGCGCGGATAGCGAAGCGTGCCGCTGGCCTCCCGCGAGCCCCTGTGCTAGAATCCCGCCATTCCCCCTCACGTAGGAGGTCCACTGATGCTCCCCTTCAAGGTGTACGGCATCAACCTGGCGATCCGCGTCCTCAGCGAGCCGCCACCCGGGGTGAGCCCCCTGCACTGTCCCCAGGGCCACCCGATGCGCTACGGCGCCGTGGTCCAGACGGGGGATGGCTTCGACGAGGCGGCCCGGAGCTTCCGGGAGATGCCGAAGACGGGGGCCATCGTGGCCTTCGAGGAATCGCAGGAGGGGGTGGAGGGGCACTACTTTTACCTGGGCGAGGATGAGTTCCGGATCCTCCCGATTGACGCGATCATCATCGCGTTCTCGGAGTCGGAGGGATAGGGTCGGGAGGCATGGGAGTCCCCCGACCCGACGCGAGGACGACCCGGCACGCCCTGATCCGCGTGCGGCACGGCAGCGCCTGCGGCGCCCCGTCGGGGGGACCTCTGGTCCCCTGGCGGGGCGCCGTGGCCTTTGGCGGAAGGCCGCGGTAGCTCGGGCGCCTCGGCGCGGCGCGGCAGGGTGACGGCAAAGGAGGAGCGATCCGATGACGCCCACGCGGGGCAAGGCGGGGGGAGGACGGCCGCCGGCGCGGCAGACCAGGCGGGTCCGGGCGCGGGGATCGTCCCCCGCGGTCGAACCGGCAGCAGACCGGCCGGGCT
>JAKEHP010000348.1 GCA_022614955.1 Candidatus Methylomirabilota bacterium | reverse complement strand
CGCGCCGGTGCCGCCTGAGACGCTGGCGGAACGCATCGGCCAGGCAGTGGGCCCGATGGAGCGTACCCTCCGCCGCCTCGAGCGTTCGGGCCTGGTCCGCGGGTCAGCAGCGGGACTCTCCCTTACGCCGGAGGGGCGGCGCCGGGCCATGCAGGTCGTGCGAACCCATCGGCTCTGGGAACGGTATCTCGTCGATCGGGGCGGCCTGCCAAGCGAGGAGGTCCACGCCACCGCCGACCGACTCGAACACGTGAGCAGCCCGGAGCTGACCGACCGCCTGGACGAGGTACTCGGGCGTCCCTCCGTCGATCCACACGGGGCACCGATCCCACGGGAGGATGCGGCCATCACGCGACCCGAGGATTATCTTCTGTCCGAGCTTCAACCCGGGCAGGAGGGGGTCGTCACCCAGGTCGAGGATGAAGACCCCGAAGTCCTGTACAAGCTGAAGTCGCTAGGCATGGTGCCGGGCACCCGGATCCGGATTGTCGCCTCGAGGGACAGTGGTGTCGAGGTGCTGCTGAACGGGGAAGCCCGGATCGTCGAGCGGAAGGCGGCCCGGAACGTCTTCGTGTTGCCGGACAAAGGCGCGCCCGCCCACCGGGGTGCCTCGTAACGGTGATGACCTTGGCCGCGATGCGGCCATAGTGGGGGCATCCAGGAAACTGATTGACAAGATTCATGTTTAGACACCTGTACCAGCTTTCGCTCGAGGGAGGTCCCAGGTATGGATGATCAGCGGCACATGGGACGACACTCATCTCTGTTTACGTCAGGCCTGAGCCGCCGCCAGTTCCTCGGCGGCCTCGTAGGGATGGGCTTTCTCGGCACGGCGACGTCGGCCCTCGCAGAGTCCCCCAAGGCGCCGCCGGCCAAGGGGGGAGGGCATGGGATGCACCCGGGTGCGCCGGCCCCCTATTCCACCCACCCCGCCGAAGCACCGAAGGCTCTCCCCACCGATCTGCCTCCCCCCCTGCGGGTCTCGGATCCGATGAGGTTCCTCACCAGCTTTGACACCGGACGGCTCACGCGGCTCCCCGGCGGTCGGGTCCAGCGGGAGTATAGCGTCGTCGCGCTGGACGGCGAGGTCGAGGTGG
>JAKEHP010000347.1 GCA_022614955.1 Candidatus Methylomirabilota bacterium | reverse complement strand
GGGGATGTTCTACATGCGGACGGATCAGCCCCCCTTCAACGACGTGCGGGTGCGGCGGGCACTGTCGCTGGCGATCAATCGGCCGACGTGGTTGGAGGCGCTGGAATTCGGCGAGGTGTGTCTCATCACCGGCCCCATCCCGTGTGCCCTGCCAGAGTGGAAGCTGGATGTGAAGGCGATAGACCCGGCCAAGGCGAAATATCTCGTAGGCTTCGATCGTGAGGAAGCCAGACGTCTGTTGACCGAGGCTGGCTATCCTCAGGGCTTCACCACCCCGATGTATCATCATCCGGGCTATACGACGCCCTGGCCCTCGCGCTATGAGCTGGCGGTGGATGAACTCAGCAAAGTCGGCATCAAAGCCGAACTCAAGCCCCAGGAGTACGGTGACTATATCTCGACCACCTACCTGGGAAAGTTCGAAAAACTCGCCATGGGGCCCGTCACTCCCTTCCTGGAGGTGGATGATTTTCTCTACGGCGTCTTCTATCCCGGCCAGCCGGACCGCATGGAGCACGGCGGCGCACGTGTAGCTCGGGAACAGGACGGCGTCCCCCGGCCCGACCTCCAGGGCCAGGAGGGCCAGGTGCAGGGCCGCGGTCCCCGAGGCCACGGCCACGCCGCCCCGGAGCCCCATCCGGGCCGCCACCTCCGCTTGGAAGGCTGCCACCTCGGATCCCTGGACCACCTGGCCTGAGCGCAGGACACCGGCGGCGGCCTCCGCCTCCGCCGCCCCCAGGCTCGGCCGCGAGTGGGGGATCACCGGCTCCCGCACCACCCTCCCCTCCGCCTCACCGGACGTTAATGAAGAGCCGGAGGGGCACGAACCCCTCCGCGCACCGGACCCGGCCCTGGATCCCCCGGAAGTGGGCCGAGGCCCGGCAGAGGTCCACGATGGAGAGCCCCTCGATGTTGGTCTTCAGGACCTGGGAGGCGTGGGATTGCAAGGCCCGGACCTTCTCCTCCAGGGCGCTCTCGATGTCCACGAAGACGCTCGGGGTGAAGTTGTTGGTGGTCGGCCCCTCATAGAAGAGGACGTTTCGGGTGTACCGGGTCGCCGAGATGGTGCAGGCCGCCAGGTGCCGGTGGTCCTGGTGGGTATCCTCTCCGTAGTGGACGAAGATGAAG
>JAKEHP010000050.1 GCA_022614955.1 Candidatus Methylomirabilota bacterium | reverse complement strand
GTAGAGCGTAGGGTAGTTCTTCGATGTCGCTGCTTCTGAACCCTTCTGCATAACAGCGGCCGTCATCAACACACCCGCAAGGGTAACCGCCATGACAGCGAGAAGCGCGAGGACTGTTTTCGCCGTTCTCCTTGCCATTGGACTCCTCTCCTTTCAGCGTTGTTGAATAGTGTTGTTCGGGATCGCTGGTCGACCAACTGACTCAGACAAGGGGCAATCGGTCTGCCATGGGCGAGCCGTAATCGAGGAATTCCGATAACTCCTGGATTCATAAGACATAAGAGATGATGAGAATGCGTGCGGGAGGAGCGGTGAGCCGCAGGGACTTCGATTTCCGTGATCCGTGATCCCGCCTGCGATTCATCGTGGGGCTCCTCCTGTCCCATGAGATGCCGCTCGGAGCCATCGGGATTCGCGAGTCACATGTATATGCATGGATGATCACGTATCTACATGCAAAAGCCCTTGCCTGTCAAGGCGATGGCTGGTAGCATGATCGTCATGAATCGACGCACCCCGACGAGCGGACTGGACCCCGCACGGCTGTCCCCATGTGTCTGTAGCACACTCCGGATGGTCAGCCGGGCCGTGACCCAGCTCTACGACGACGTCTTGCGGCCGAGCGGTCTGCGCGTGACGCAGTTCAGCATTCTCGCGACCATCGCCCGCATGGACGCGGCGAACCTGAGGCAACTAGAGGACACGCTTGCCATCGACCAGACAACCCTGACGCGCAGCGTCAACCTCCTGGAGCGGGATGGTATGACCGAGCGGGTTCCGCACCCCGATGGGCGCATCAAGGCGATGAGACTCACATCCAGAGGGAGAAGAGCCCTGGAGGTCGCGCGGCCGCTCTGGGCCCAGGCGCAAGGCAAGGTGCTCCGCGAGTTGGGGAGGAAGGCATGGGCTGATGCGCAACGGCGGCTGGCCCACTTGCTTTATGTCGTCGTCAAGAATCGGGGGCCGGGTCGGAGACGGAGGCGGGTGCAGCCGAGCAGGGCACCTGGAAGAAGGAGTCGGGTGGTGGGTTGAGGCAGTCACCGGCGTGCTAGATGGGAGAATTGCATAGAACTTACTGTTCTGGGGATCTTACTAATTGGATCGCTGAACAGGGGTCCAATCTCTTCGAGTGACCAAGGTAGAGGGGGTTCGGCCGTGCGACGCCATACCGAATAGGGAAGCACCTGCGCTGAACGCTTGTCTAGCGGTGACACTTGCGATCAAAGAGACTGCGCGTACCGCTGCTCATTCTCGCGGCCATTCTTACGGCTGGATTCTTGTTCATTCGCGAGTGCGCGTTCGGTGGCGGCATGGGCGCCCCGTATAAGAGCTGCAATTGTATCGGCATCGAGTGGGAGATGTACGACCAACATCCCGTCGATGGACCAAGGAAAACCGTTTGCATCGGTGTCGTCGAGTCCACAACCTGCTACCGACTCACCGGCGGTCCCATAGGCGAATGTCCGCGCTAAACATGAGGAAGCAGGATGCGAGTGGGTAGAATCATTTTCGTCGCGGTCCTCTTAGCAATGGCATCCGCCTGCAGTTGTACATGGGGCGGCCCCTTTTCGGGGTCAACGCTTTGGATTTGACATTGGTCATTGGGAACGGCGGGATGTGGAGGTGGGGGCTCTCCGCGGAGGCTAGGCGGGAGGGGCGCCCGGCGCGTCCTGCGGGGCCAGGATCATGACGGCCGTGGTCATGAGGGCGACCAGGCGGTTCCCGGCGTCGGTGAGCCGGACCTCCCAGACCATGGTTCGGCGACCCTGGTGGAGGACCGTCGCCTCCCCCCGAACGGTGCCGTCCTTCACCGGGGCCATGAAGTTCACCTTGAACTCGATGGTAGTCATGGTCTGGCCCGGGGCCAGGAGGCGGCCGGTCCCGGCCGCGACCAGGGAGTCGGCGAAGGTGGCGATGGCGCCCCCGTGCAGGAAGCCGTAGGGCTGCTTGAGGCTGTCCCGGACCGGCAGTTCTCCCCGAACGTAGCCTGGCTTCAGCTCCAGGAGGCGCATCCCCAGGAGCTCGCTGAAGGTCCCCTTGATGCGGCGCTGGAACCGCTCGTTCTGGTCCGGGTGATCCATGGGACAAAGAAAGAGGCCCGCCGCGGTGGGGGCGCGGCGGGTGCGAACGGGCGACCGGGTCAGCCGCCGGCCGCGGTGCCAGGCGGGAGCGGGGCCAGGATGATCTCGATCCGCCGGTTCTGGGCCCGCCCCTCCTCGCTGTCGTTGGGGGCCACCGACCGGTACTCGCCGTACCCCGTGGCCGAGAGACGGGTCGGCTCAAGTCCCACCTTGTCCTGGAGGAAGCGGGCCACCACCGTGGCCCGCGCCGTGGAGAGTTCCCAGTTGGTCGGGAAGCGGGCCTGCAGGGCGGCCCCGATGGGCACGGTGTCGGTGTGGCCCTCGATCCGGACGACCTTGTCCTGGACCCCCTTCAGGATGTCCCCGACCCGCTTCAGGATCTCCACCCCCCGGGGCTTGATCTCCGTCCGGCCGGAATCGAAGAGAATCTTCTCCACCAGGTTCACCGTCAGCAGGTCCCGGAACTGGGTGACCTTGATCTCCCCCGACTCGATCTCCTTCTTCAGGTCCCGCACCAGGCTGTCGTAGGTGCTCCGCAGGCGAGCGATCTCCTGCTCCTTCTCCGCCGTGACCTTCTGGAGGCGGGCGATCTCCTGCCCGCGGTCTTCGCTGATCGTCCGGAGACGGCCGAACTCCGCTTCCTTGCTCGAGAGTGTCTGCTCCTGCTCCCCGACGCGTTTGTTCGCGGCCTGGAGCATCGCGCGCGTCGTTTCCAGGTCCCGCTGGAAGCCGGCCCGCTCCGTCTGGAGGGCCGCCCGCTCCGTCTTCACCGCCTCCAGCTCCGCAGCCAGGCGGCGGCCGGCGGCGCGCGCCGCCTCAAGCTCGCCCATGGTCTTCGCCGCCTCCTGCTCCTTAGCTTCGAAGGTGGACTTGGCCACGCAGCCAGCCAACAGGACCCCCACCCCCAGGAGCAGCACCAGCGCTCGGATGGATGATCGGATCATCATGACAGACCTCCTTTTCGCCCACAGATGGCAACGGCCAGCCGACTCGTCCCCACATTGAATCGCGCTGGCCGGGGCGTGAACACTATACCACAGACCTGCCCTGATCAGCATCCTCATCCTCTCCCGCTGCCAGGTCCCTGAGGATCGCCTCCCGCGCGGCCGCCATGGCCTGCCGCACCTCGGTGCTGAAGCGGGCGCCACAGTAGGCGCACTGCTCCGCCTTCAGGACCGCCACCGGCTTGCCGCAGGACGGACAGTGCACCTGCCGTCCGGCGGCCGCCGCCCGAACCCGCTCCGGGTCTAGCCCCTCCTCGGCTGCCGCCGCGCGGTCCGCCAGGAGGCGGGCCCGTCGCCGGATCGCGGCCCGGAGGGCCCCCACCCACCCGGCGGCCACGACCGCGGCCATGAGGGCCCCGACGGCGGCGCGGGCGACGGGCTGCGACGCGAGGCGAGCCGGGAGCGGGAGGGCGGGGAGATTCGCCCACAAGACGCGCCAGAGGACCCAGACGGTCAGGGCCACCAGGAGCAGCAGGGAGGCCACGCGCACCGGCACTTCAGGCTGCCTTCCGGCGGGCGAGGAAGGCCATCACCTCGGGGAGGGGCCGG
Organism: Candidatus Methylomirabilota bacterium; assembly: GCA_022614955.1. GTDB lineage: Bacteria > Methylomirabilota > Methylomirabilia > Methylomirabilales > JACPAU01 > JACPAU01. The sequence continues at coordinate 1,873 of JAKEHP010000050.1, read as the reverse complement.
GCGTTCAGGATGTCGGACCTGGTGCACCAGCCCTTCCGGGCCACCCCGACCCCGTAGGCGATGTCGCGCAGCCCCTCGGTCGAGTGGGCGTCTGGGTTGATGGCCAGCATGATCCCCAGCTCCCGCGCCCGGCGCAAGTGGCGCCAGTCCAGGTCCAGGCGGCGGGGGTTGGCGTTGATCTCCACCACCACCCCGTGCCGGGCGGCGGCCTGGAGGACGGCCTCGAGGTCGAAGGCGTACGGCTCCCGCTGCAGCAGCAGGCGTCCCGAGACATGCCCCAGCATCGTCAGCTGGGGGTGGCTGAGGGCCTTCACGAGGCGCGCGGTCATGCTGGCGGCATCCATCGCGAAGCGCGAGTGGACGGAGGCCACCACGTAGTCGAAGCGCCGAACCGTTTCCTCGTCGTAGTCCAGGGCCCCGTCGGCCAGGATGTCCGTCTCGATCCCCTTCAGGAGTTGGAAGTCCCGGAACGTCGCGTTCAGACGGTTAATGGCAGCGTGCTGCTCCGCGACTTGCTGCCGGGTGAGGCCCCCGGCGTAGCGGGCCGCCTCGCTGTGATCGGCGATCCCGAGGTACGTGTAGCCCATCTGCCGCGCCGCCGCTGCCATCTCCTCCAGACTGTTCAAGCCATCGCTCCAGGTAGTGTGGCAGTGGAAGGTCCCCGTGAGATCCCCTTCCTCCACCAGGGCCGGGATGGCCCCGCGCTCCGCCGCCTCGATCTCCCCCAGGTCCTCCCGCAGCTCGGGGGGGATGTAGGCGAGGCCCAGCCGCTCGAAGATGGCCGCCTCGTCCCGGCAGGGGAAGAAGGTCTCCCCCTCGAAGAGGCCGTACTCGTTCAGCTTGAGCTTCCGGGCGATGGCCCGGTTGCGCATGGCGACATTGTGCTCCATGCTGCCGGTCCCGTGGTGCAGGGCGAAGGGGAACTCGCCGTCGGCGACGACGCGGAGGTCGGCCTGGATGCCGCTCTGGAGGAGGACGCTGGCCTTGGTGGGGCCGTGCGCGAGGACCTCTGCTACCAGGGGGTGGGTCGCGAAGGCCCGCGTGAGGGCCGCCGGGTCGGTGGCAGAGGCAAGCAGATCAATGTCCTCGACGGTCTCCCGGTGGCGCCGGAGGCTCCCGGCCACTTCGACCCGCTGCGCGGCCGGGTGGTGGGCCAACGCGGCCCGAAGGTCCAGGGCGAGGGGGAGGGCATCGCTCAGGAGAAAGCGGCCGGCGTGACTCCGCAACCGCTCGATCCCCTTGAGGATATTCTCCTGGGTTTTCGCGCCGAACCCCTCCAGGTGAGCGACCTTCCCGGCGCGACAGGCCGCCTCGAGATCCTCCAGGGAGCTCACGCCGAGCCGCTCGTAAACCGCCTTCACCTTCTTGGGACCGAGGCCGGGGACCTGGAGCAGGTCCAGGATGCCCGGGGGAAATTTGGCCCTCTGCTCCTCGTGATAGCGCATCCGGCCGGTCCGGACCAGCTCGGTGATCTTCTCCGCCAGCGCCTCCCCGATCCCCTGCAGGCTCTTGAGGGCACCCGTCTCCACCAACTCGGGCGGCTCCCGCTCCGCCACCTCGATGGCCCGGGCGGCCGTGAGATAGGCCCGGGACTTGAACGGGTTCTCTCCCTGCAGCTCCAGGAGGGCCGCGATCTCCTCCAGGACGGCCGCCACCTGCTTCTTGTCCATGGGGGGAGGGGGGGGTTAGGGGCCGAGGCGGATGGCCACGGCTATGTGCCGAAGCGGCGCTTGCGCTGCTGGTAGGCCCTGACCGCCCGGAGCAGGTCAATCTTCCGGAAGGCGGGCCAGTAGGCGTCGCAGAAGTAGAACTCGCTGTAGGCCGACTGCCAGAGGAGAAAGCCGGACAGGCGGAACTCGCCGCTCGTCCGGAT
>JAKEHP010000346.1 GCA_022614955.1 Candidatus Methylomirabilota bacterium | reverse complement strand
CACGGGGGGCTCCTCCGGGATCACTTCATCAGCGTGGTCCCCCCCCAGATGCGGATGGGGGAGATGTGGTACCGGGGGACGGCGGACGCGGTGGCCCAGAACCTGCATCTCATCCAGGACTTCAACCCGGATATGGTAGCCATCTTCGGCGCGGACCACGTCTACCGGATGGACCTGAACCAGATGCTGGCCTTCCACGCGGAGCGGGAGGCCGATGTGACCGTGGCCGCGCTCCCGGTCCCCCTGACGGAGGCGAGCGGCTTCGGGGTGATCGAAGCCGACAGCGAGGACCGGGTCCTGGCCTTCCACGAGAAGCCGCGCCAGCCGGTCCCGATGCCCGGCGACCCCTCGCGGGCCTACGCCTCCATGGGGAACTACATCTTCACCAAGGAGGTTCTGGTGGAGAGCCTCCTGGAGGACGTGCAGCGGCCCACGGAGCACGACTTCGGGAAGCACGTCATCCCGCGCCTGGTGCGGGAGAAACTGGTCTACGCCTACAACTTCCTCAACCAGCAGCTCCCCGGCCACCGGCCCTACGAGGAGCCCGGCTACTGGCGGGACGTGGGATCCATCGAGGCCTACTGGCAGGCCCACATGGACCTGCTCGGGGACCGCCCCCGCTTCGACCTCAACAACACCGAGTGGCCCATCCTCTCGAGCCGGTACCACGGGCCCCCGGTCAAGATGGTGGGGGCCGAGGTCGAGGACGCCATCCTGGGGGAGGGATGCAGCATCACCCACGGCCGGGTCGTCCACTCGGTCCTGGGCCGCGGGGTCCGGATTGACGAGGGGGCGGTGGTGGAGGACTCCATCGTCATGGACTTCACCGCGGTCGGGAAGGGGGCCCGGCTGCGCCGGGTGATCGCCGACCGCTTCAATGTCATCCCCGCCAACGCAGCCATCGGGTTTGACCCGGAGCGGGACCGGGCCCAGTACTACCGGGATCCCTCCGGCATCGTCGTCTTGCCCCGGGGCGGGCGCGGCTACATCCGGCACCTGGCGCCGGTCTAGCCACCGCCATGAGTGTCCCCCCAAGCCCCCCCCGCGCCATCTGCATTCACGGCCACTTCTACCAGCCCCCCCGGCAGAACCCCTGGCTGGAGCACGTGGAGGTGGAGGATAGCGCCGCCCCTTTCCACGACTGGAACGCGCGGGTCACGGTGGAGTGCTACGGCCCCAACTGCACCTCCCGCATCCTCGAAGAGCAGAAGCGGATCCGGGCCATCGCCAACAACTTCACCCACATCTCCTTCGACGCGGGCCCGACCCTCCTCTCCTGGATGGCCGCCCACGCCCCGGAGGTGTATGCCCAGGTTCTGGAGGCGGACCGGCTGAGCCGCGACGCCTGCGGCGGGCACGGCAACGCTCTCGCCCAGGCCTACAACCACACGATTCTTCCCCTCGATAGCCGCCAGGACAAGGTGACCCAGATCCGATGGGGCATCGCCGACTTCCGCCACCGCTTCGGGCGGGTACCTGAGGGGATGTGGCTCCCGGAGACGGCCGTGGACCAGGAGACGCTGGCCTTGCTGGCGGAACACGGGATCGTCTTCACGATCCTGGCGCCCCACCAGGCTGCCCGGGTCCGCCCGATCGGGGAGGAGGGATGGCAGGACGTGCGGGAGGGCGGCGTGGACACTAAGCGGCCCTACCGCGTGAGCCTCCCCGGGGGTCGGTCGCTGGCGGTCTTCTTCTACGACAGCCCCATCTCTCGCGCGATCGCCTTCGAGGGCCTCCTCGGCAGCGGCGAGGCCTTAGCGGGGCGGCTCCTGGGAGCCTTCGTCCCCGACGGGCCGGGCGCCCAGTTGGTGCACGTGGCGACCGACGGCGAGTCCTACGGGCACCACCACCGCTTCGGGGACATGGCCCTGGCCTCCGCCCTCGACGTCATCCGGAAGGGGGGGCAGGCCCGCCTCACCAACTACGGCCAGTTCCTGGAGTGGCATCCCCCCGCCCTGGAGGTGGAGGTGCGCCCCAACACCGCTTGGTCCTGCACCCATGGCATCGAGCGCTGGAGGAGCGACTGCGGATGCCGGACCGGCCAGCGTCCCGGCTGGCACCAGCGCTGGCGGGGGCCGCTCCGGGAGGCGCTGAACTCCCTCCGGGATGCGCTGGACATCCTGTACGAGGAGAAAGCAGCGGCGCTCCTGCGGGACCCCTGGGCCGCCCGGGACGAGTACATCCAGGTGCTCCTGGACCGCTCCCGGGAGCAGGCGGAGAGCTTCCTCGCCCGGCACGCCAAGCGGGCCCTCTCCCCGAGCGAGGGGGTGGAGGCCCGGATGCTCCTGGAGCTCCAGCGCCACCGCTTGCTCATGTACACCTCCTGCGGGTGGTTCTTCGACGAGGTCTCCGGGCTGGAGACGGTCCTGATCCTGAAGCACGCCGCCAGGGCGCTCCACCTGGCCCGCCACTTCACCCGGGAGCCTCTGGAGGAGGGGTTTCTCCGGGTCCTGGGGAAGGCGGAGAGCAACCTCCCCGACCTGAAGGACGGGGCCACTGTGTACCGCCGCCTCGTCAGGCCGGCCCTGGTGGACCTGCGCCGGGTGATCGCCCACTACGCCATCTCCTCGCTCTTCGAGGAGTACCCGGAGGAGACCCGGATCTACGCCTTCACCTGCCGGGCCCTGGACTACCGGCGGGAGACGGACGGCAGGGCCACGCTCGCGGTGGGCCAAGTTCGTGTGACCTCCGAGGTGACGGGAGAGAGCGAGGATGCCACCTTCGCCGTCCTGCACCTCGGCGGCCCCGACTTTACCTGCTCGCTCGGGGGGTCGCTGGACACGAATGGCATGGAGCGGATCCGGCAGGACCTGTTCGCCAAGTTCGGCCGGCACTCGATCACGGAGGTGGTCCGCGCCCTGGACCACCACTTCGAGTCCGCCTCCTATACCCTCCGGGACCTCTTCCTGGAGGAACGGCGGAGGATCCTCGCCCTTGTAACGGCCGGGCCCCGGGCGGAGTTCATCCAGGCCTCCCGGCGCCTGTACGAGGGGAGCCTGCAGCAGATGGACTTCTTCCGGGAGGTGGACGCCCACCCCCCGGATGTCTTCAAGGTCATCGCCCGGGCGGTCCTCCAAGAGGAGGTGGAGCAAGAGACAGCCCGGCTCGTGGAGGGCCAGGGGGACGCGGCGCGCCTGCGGGGGATCCTCCAGCGGGCGGACCGGTTGGAGGTGGTTCTCGACCTGACGCCACTCCAGCGCGCCCTGGCGGAGGCCGTCGCGGGCTGGGTCTGGGCCGTGCGGTCGGGGGGGGAGGAGGACCTCGTCCAGCGGGCGACCTTTCTCCTGGAGGTGGCGGAGAGCCTGGGCCTCTCCCTGGACCTCTGGGAGGCCCAGAACCGCTTCCACCGCGCGGTCACGGCTCCCGGGCCGACTCAGCATGTGCGGGAGCGGCTGGCAGTGCTCGGGCGGCGGCTCGGCTTCAGTCAGGAATACCTGGCGACGCTCCCGCGGCCGCCCGGGGCCCATCATTAAATCATAGCGGCCCGCCCGCGGGCCCTTGAGGCCGTCTCCATCGGGGCAAAGCAGGCGCAGTTGACAGCGCCCAGGGAAACCGCTATAAAGCGCCTCTACGCCTTGTGCTCTCGGGGTCGTAGTTCAGTCGGATAGAACGCCGGCCTGTCAAGCCGGAGGTCGCGGGTTCGAGTCCCGTCGGCCCCGCCAGAAAATCAGGGACTTACAAGGCGCTCTTACGGCGGTCTCCTCATCCTCCTCTTTCTGCTCGTCTGGTGGCCGGGGTGGAGGCTATGGGAT
>JAKEHP010000345.1 GCA_022614955.1 Candidatus Methylomirabilota bacterium | reverse complement strand
TGGGAGCGGCGCAGCCGCTCGTACAGGCGGGCGTTCCGGACGGCGACGGCGGCCTGGTTGGCCAGCGTCGTAAGCGTTTCGACCTGCTCCCCGGTGAAGGGGACCGGGCGCCGGTTGACGACCCAGAGGATCCCAAGGATCTCCCCCTGGTGCAGGAGGGGAAGCGCCGCTGAGGCCGTGACCCCCTCCCGCCGCACCTCGTCGTCGAAGGGGTGGGTGATCCGGGGGTCCGCCAGATAGTCGGAGGTCACGAAGGGTTCCCCCGTCTCCAGGACCTTCCCCCCGAGGCCCTGCCCCGGGACGATCTTGAGGCCGATGAAGGCGGGGGTGGGGCTTCCGGCGCTCGCCACGATCGTGGCCACCTTCGCCTCCGGGTCGTAGGGGGCGATGACGGCAGCGTCACTCCGGACCAGCCCCTGGGCGTGGCGGACGATGGCCTCCAGGACTTCGGAGAGGCGGAGGCTCGAGGAGACGTGGCGGCTGGTCTCGAAGAGGGCCTGGAGGGACTCCGCCATCGTGTTGAACGCGGCTGCCACCGCGCCCAGCTCGTCACCGGAGGGGACCGGGATCCGGCGGCCGAGCTTGCCCCGGGCCAGCTCCCGGGCCGCCGCCGCCAAATCCTGCATGGGCAGAGCAACGCGCCGTCCCTGGACGAAGGCGAGCCCGATCCCGGCCAGGAGGGCAAGGCCCCCCAGCAGGAGGATGGAGTTGCGGGTTCTCTGGATCCCGCGGAGGGGCTCCTCGAGCGAGATGGCCAGGTGCGCGACGGCCCGGCGCGCATTCAGGACTAGGACGGGGCTGACGAACTCCATGGCCCGGGTTCCGTCCTCCAGCCGAACCTCGCGCACCCGGGGGGCGTCCATCCGCAGGGCCTCCAGGCTGGCCGCGTCCTCCAGGGCGCGCCCCACCTCGCGGGGGTCGCTGTGGACGCGGACGCGGCCGTCCAGGTTCAGGAGCATGGCGTACCGGATGTCGGGACGGCTGGCGATGCTCCGGACCGCTCCCTGGAGCAGCAGGAAATCATCCGCCACTATCCCCTGAACACTGCTGAAGGCGAAGAGCTGGACCAAGTGCGTGCCGTCATTCTCAATCTGGGCGAAGAGGGCCCGTTCCTGCACGATCAGGACGCTCGGGAGGAGCACGGCGAAGAGGAGGACCACCAAGAAGGTCAGCTGGAGTGCGAACTTCTGCCGGAGGTTCAGGCGGGCATACCGAGCGAGAAACCATCTCATGGCGCCCCCCCGGTGACAGTGGGAGCAGGCAGCGTGCCAATGCGGCAGGCGAGCGGCGCAAGGTAAAAGGAAGGCGCGCCGGGAAGGTGCCACTCTCATAGCCCGGCGCGCTCTCCATGTCAAGACGCAAGGTCCT
>JAKEHP010000049.1 GCA_022614955.1 Candidatus Methylomirabilota bacterium | reverse complement strand
CCCATCGCTTGCGGGCTGGACGTGATGACTGGAAAGGCCACGATGTCGAGCTTCAGGACCTGCTGGTAGAATTCGTGGAGCAGCTCCAAGCCGCCGCCGTGATGCATCCAGCCGTAGAAGTCCCAGAGGTCCAGGCCGAACGGGCCGCCGGGGGCGCCGGTGAAGAGGTGAGCGGCCTTGTGCTTGCCCACCCAGTAGTAGGAGCAGGTGTGGGCCGCATCGAGGACGCGCCGGTGGGTGGCGTCCAGGACCTCGAAGGCCGGGACGACGGCACCGGCGGGAAGAAGCTCCCACTTCAGCCGGCCGCCGGAGAGCTTCTCGACCCGCTCCCCCAGGGGCTTGAGGTTCAATGAGAAGGCGGGGTCGGTGACAGGCCAGCTCGCACCCACCTTCCACACGAGAGGCCTGGCCTGGGCGGGGGCTTTCGGCGGCTGGGCCCAGAAGGCCAGGGTTAGCAATGCGGCTCCCGCAGCAACCCATCGGACGAGAAGGGCTGACCGCTTCATGGGGCACCTCCGTTCCACTGGGATGGCCTCGCGAACGGCATGACGTCCTAGGATCCGTCGTCGGCAGTATGGGGAGGGAGTATCCACCCGTCAAGCACCGGCAGGGTGAACTGTACGGGCGGCGCGCTCTCGGGCGAGGGACCTCCCCGCGGTGAGCATCCGGCTGGGATCGAGGGATTGGATCCATCCGGGCGAAGGGCCTCTTGGACAGGCTGACCTGCGCAGCACCGGGATCCCTGCGTGTGCTTGCAGGCTATGCCGACCCCGAGCCAATCGCCCGTTTCGCCTACTGTGTGGTGGCGTTCCGCCGCCCCAGCCACGCCCCGGGGGTCAACACCCGGCTGGCGGAGTGCTCCGCCCGAAAGAAAGGGCTCCTCGCCCGGATCCGGCTCATCCCCCGGGCTCCCCAGTGGGGCTCACCCGGTCCGGCGCGGCGAAACGCGCGTCCCGCCAGGCCAGCGCGGCCTTGAGCCCGTCGCGCCGGCGGATCAGGTCGAACTCGTGGCGCTCGGGCGTGTCGAGAGTCTCCACCTGGACCGCGAGGTCGACGCCGGCCTCGAGGGCCTGGGCGAGCCCCATGATGTCCGCGGCGCGGTTGATGGCCTCCTTGGTGAGCCGGACGGCGCCCCCGTCCATCACGGCGATGGTCCGGGCGATCCGGAGCGCCTCCGCCTCGAGGTCCGCCCGTGGGACGACGCGGTTCACGAGCCCCATCGCGT
>JAKEHP010000048.1 GCA_022614955.1 Candidatus Methylomirabilota bacterium | reverse complement strand
CGAGGCGCGCAAGAACGCCGCGATCGCGCGGGCGTTCTCCCACTACGGCAAGCCGTACGACTTCGACTTCGACTTCTTCTCCACCGACAAGCTGGTCTGCACGGAGCTGATCTACCGCGCGTACGACGAGTTCATCGAGGGCGAGCGCGTCGAGTTCCCTCTGGTACGGATTCTGGGGCGGGACACGCTGCCGCCCGATGAGATCGTTCGGATGTTCGCGCGGCAGCGTTCCCGGGAGGGGGAGGGGGAGGCGGTCGGCCTGCCGCGGCCGCGCCAGTTGGACTTTGTCCTCTTCCTGGACGGGGATTTCTGGTCGGGGACGGCCCGATTCGCGGACGTGGAGGCGTTCATCCGGTCCGGCGAGCGCCCGGTCCCGGGGCCGGCCGCGGAGGGGAGGAGGGAAAGGGAGCCCGGGCCGTGAGCCGCGCGGGTCAGCCGAGAGGCCCGTTCGCTGGCGATGGCGGCCCTAAGCGGCGGAGGATTCCGGGTTGACAGCCGCGGAAGGGGGAAGTACCGTCAGCCGACGCGCGGGGGAGGGAGGCTTCCGCTCGGCGTCGGGAGGGGCTGGTGCGGAAGAGACGGGCGGCGGCGCTGATCATGGTCCTCGGGGCGATCGTGGCGGCGTGTGCGCCCGGCCAGTTTGAGCAGGTTGCCCGGGAGCTGGGCGCGCCGTTCGGGAGGCCGGCCCTTACCGAGGAGCAGATCGCTACCGGACTGAAGGAGGCCCTGCAGGTGGGCACGGAGAACGCCGTGGCGTCCGCGGCGCGGCCCAACGGCTACTTCGGGAACCCGAAGATCAAGATCCCGATGCCTCCCCGCCTCCAGCGGATGGCCGACACCCTCCGGGCGATGGGGCTCACCCGCCAGGTGGAGGAATTCGTCCTCAGCATGAATCTGGCGGCGGAGCAGGCGGCGCCCCAGGCGACGGCCATCTTCCTGGACGCCATCACGGCGATGACCTTCGAGGACGCCCGCCGGATCCTCCAGGGCCAGGACGACGAGGCGACCCAGTACTTCAAGGCCAAGACGTCCACGCGGCTCTACGGGCTCTTCCGTCCCATCGTCCACGGCAGCATGGAGCGGATCGGGGTGACCCGGCTCTACCAGGATCTCACGGCCCGCTACATGGCCCTTCCCCTGGTCAGCCGTCCGGACCTGGACCTCAACCACTACGTGACCATGAAGAGCCTGGACGGGCTCTTCTTCATGGTGGGGGAGGAGGAGCGGAGGATCCGGACCGACCCGGCGGCCCGGGTGACGGCAATCCTGCAGGAGGTCTTCGGCCGGTGAGGTCGGCCTGGTGTGCCGCCCTTGCCGCGGCCCTCCTGGGAGGAACCCTCGGCCCGGCCGGCGCCCAAGGCCTCGAGGCTTTCCTCCAGGTAAGCCCCTCGGTGCTGGTGTATCTGGGGAAGGACGGGGACCGGGCCAACGCCGGCACCATCCGGACGCCGATTGGCTACGTGCTGGTGGACACCGGCCACACGCCGGCCGACAGCGAGCGGATCCGGCGGGCGCTCCTCGTGAGCCGGCTGGACGTCCGGTATCTGATCGTGACGCAGCCCCACCCGGACCACCACCTGGGAGCCTTCGTCTTCAGCCCGCCCGCCCTCCTCGTCGCCCACGAGGCGACGCGGACAGCCATGGCGAAGATGGACCCCGGAGCCCTCACGGCCCTCTTCGCCAGCCGCTACCCCGACGCCGCGGAGAGCCTGCGGGGCTACCGGATGGTCCTGCCGGATCTCACCTTCACCGACGCCCTGACGCTCTACCTGGGCGGGGTCGAGGTGCGGCTCCTGCACCTCCCCGATGCTCACACGAAGGGGGATGCGGCCGTCTGGCTCCCGCAGGAACGCGTCCTCTTCGGCGGCGGGGCGGTCAATATCCGGCGGCACCTGAACCTGGCGGATGGCAGCAGCGCCGGTCTCCTGCGGGCTCTGGACCGCCTCGCCGCCCTGAAGCCCGCTGTGGTGGTGCCGGCCCACGGCAGCGTCGGCGGGCCGGCCGACCTTGCCGGCCTGCGCCAGTACGTGCTGGACCTTCGGGCGGAAGTCCGGCGGCTGCGGGCGGCCGGCCAGGACCTCGACGGGGTCCTCCGGCTAGCCCGTCTCCCCCAGTACGACGCCTGGCCGGGGAGGGAGTGGCTGCGCGGGACGCTCACGCGCATCTATCAGGAGCTGGGGGAGGGATAGCGAGCGCGCAGGGGGCCACGATTCAGGCACGAGTCTTGCTCAAATGCGACGCGGCGAGGAGGGGAGCATGGGGGGGATGAGGCGGGTCGTGACCATCGCGGGCATCCAGATGCCGGCCAGCCCGGAGGTCGAGCGGAACGTGGAGCGGGGGCTCGCGTTGGCTGCCGTCGCCGCGGAGCGGGGAGCGAAGCTCCTCTGCTTCGCCGAGTGCTTCGCCTGGCCCTGGTTCCCAGCCGCCGCCGAGGCGTCGCAGGCCCACCTCGCGCAGCCCATCCCGGGGCCGGCCGTGGAGGCGCTGCAGGATTTCGCGAAGCGACGCGAGGTGGTGCTGGTGGCGCCCATCTTCGAGAAGGCCATGGACGGCCTCTCCTACAATGCGGCCGCCGTCATTGACGCCGACGGGACGCTCCTGGGCCGCTACCGGAAGACGCACATTCCAGCGCTTCCCAACTACGAGGAGAAGTTTTACTTCACGCCGGGGGACCTGGGCTTCCCGGTCTTCCCCACGCGATACGCGCGGGTAGGCGTCCAGATCTGCTGGGACAACTTCTTCCCGGAGGGGAGCCGCATCCTGGCCCTGAAGGGGGCGGAGATCATCTGCGCCCCCACCGCCGCCTCCCTCCCGGCCGGGGCGGCCAAGTGGGAGCGGGCCATCGCGGCCAACGCGCAGGCCAACGGCTGCTTTGCCCTCCGCGTGAACCGGATCGGCCAGGAGCCGCGGATGGCCTTCTACGGCCGATCCTTCGCCGTGGATCCCGGCGGGGAATTCGTGGCGGGGCCGAGCGGGGCAAACGAGGGGGTGGTCCTGGCCGATCTGGACCTGGACCGCATCCCGGAGATCCGGGAGACCTGGCCCTTCTTCCGGGACCGGCGGCCCGGTCTCTACGGGGAGCTGGCCTGACGTCATGTGGACCCTCACGCGGGCCCGCGCCCGCGCCGCGGCGAAGCCGAAGCGCCTCACCTTCCTGGAGATCCTGACCAAGGCGGGTCGGGAGTTCGTGGAGGATTCGTGCCCGAGCCGGGCGGCGGTCCTGGCCTACATGACCATCCTCAATCTGGTGCCGGTTCTGGCGCTGGGGATGGCTGTCTTCGCCTGGGTGACGCCCCGGGCGGACATCGAGGCCCGCGTGCGGGGGATCCTCTCAGCGCATCTCCTCCCCGGCTCGATCGAGGCGGCCACGGAGTACCTGCTCGAGTTTACCCAGCGCCTCTCCACCGTCAGCATCCTGGGGGGCGTCGCCTTCCTGGCCACGGCGGTCTACCTCTTCCACGTCATCGAGCGGACCTTCAACGAGATCTGGCAGGTCCGGGCGCGCCGGTCCTTTCCGGAGAAATTCATCACCTACTGGGGCCTCATCACTCTCACCCCTGTTCTCGTTTCCCTGTCCATCTACCTGACGAATCGCGCCACGGTCCTGCCCTGGCTGGAGGGGCTCGTGACCGTCCAGGTGGCCAAGTGGGCCCTCTCCCCCTTCTTCCCCCTCTTCCTGAACTGGATCGCCCTCTACCTCCTCTACGACCTCCTTCCCCACACCCGGGTCCGGGTGACTGCGGCGCTCCGGGGCGCGGTGATCGCGGGGACCGGGTGGGAGGCGGCGAAGATCGGCTTCGACATCTACATCCGATACTTCGCCTCCTACGGGACCCTCTACGGGCCGCTCGCTATTGTCCCGGTCTTCCTCGTGTGGCTCTACCTGACCTGGGTGGTGGTGCTGTACGGCGCCGAGGTGGCCTTCGTCCATCAGTATCCACACCGCCGGAAGATCCGGGGCGGGATGATGGGCTCCTTCCTCATCCGGGAGTACTTCGGGATCCGCTTCGTCATCGAGGCGGCGGTGCGGCAGGTGCAAGGGAGGAAGCCGGCGAGCCTGGAAGAGCTGCGCTACGCGTTGGACGCGCCCGAGGGGCTCACCCGGGAGATCCTGGGGCGGCTGTGCGAGGTGGGGATCCTCTTCTACGAGGAGGACCGGACGGAGCAGGTCGTCCTGCAGCGGGCGCCGAACAACGTGACGGTCGGAGAACTCGTCCGCGCGCTGGGGGGCGGTGCCAGCAGCCTTCTGGTGGGCCCAGACGATATCCTGAAGGGCTACCTAACGCACGTCATCGAGCGGGGAGACCAGGTCCGGACGGAGGTCCTGGACCGGGTGACGATCGCCGAGATCCTGACCGACGCCCTGCGACTCGAGGTTGCGGCGAAGGCCGTGGAGGCTCCGGTGGGGGAGGCCCCCCCGGAGGAGGGCGGCGGCCCGGAAGCGCCCGCGAAGCCTGTCCTCGAGGTCGTGGAGGGGGAAGGGGGCAAGGAGGGGACCGAGGAGCGGCGGAGGGCGAGGCGGCGCGCCGACCACTAGGCCCCCCCCGGGAAGGGCACCCCGGCCTCCCGCCCCAGGGCGGTCAGCTCTTCCCAGAGGGCCGGTCCGATGGGGACTCCCTCCCGCCGCAGGCGCGCCTCGGTCTCGAACTCGATCTCCCCCGGCAGGTAGATCCTCTCGGTGCCGCCGGCCCGCGGTCCCTCCCGGATCGCCTGGATCATGGCGTCCATGCGGGCCTTGAACTCTTCCGGATCCCCGAAGGCCTCCAGCCGCATCGCCGCGAAGAGGTGGCCGACGTCCTGCGGTCGCCGCGGGTTGTCGTACAGCTCGCCCACGGCCGGCCCCACCGCAGCGCCAGCCAGCACCCCGCTGAGGATCTCGATCGCGAGCATGAGGCCGTAGCCCTTGTACCCCCCGAGGGGGATGGGGGTCCCCGCCAGGGCGGTCGCCGCGTCCGTGGTGGAGCGCCCCGCCCGATCCAGTGCCCACCCCTCGGGGATCGGCTGCTTCTCCTTTGCCGCCTTGATGATCTTCCCGCGGGCGACGACGGTGGTCGCCATGTCCAGGACCACGGGGTGCTCCCGGCCCGCCGGGACGGCAATCGCCAGCGGATTCGTTCCGAAGAAGCGCCGTGTGCCGCCCCATGGGGCGACGAGGGCCGGCCCGTTCGTGAGCGTGAGCCCGATGCAGTCCTCCGCCAGGGCCATCAGGGGGTAGGCCGCTGCCATCCCGTAGTGGTTCCCTCGCCGGACCGCCACAGCCCCCATCCCCGTGGCCCGGGCCCGCTCGAGAGCAACGCGCATGGCGGCCGTGGCCACGACCGGCCCCATCCCATTGTCCCCGTCGAGAAGTACCGCCCCGGGTCCCTCCTTGAGGGCCCGGAGCTTCGGCGTGGGGTTGATCAGCCCCTGCTTCAGGCGCTCCACGTACACGCCGATCCGCAAGACCCCGTGGGAGTCTACCCCTCGCAGGTCCGCCAGGACGAGGGCATGGGCCACCGTCTCTGCGTCCAGGGGGGGGAGGCCGTGGAACCGGAAGATGCCGGCGGCGAAGGCCTCGAGGGCGGGGGCGGGCACGCGGCGGTATGCGGCGGACACGGCGTCTCCTCTGGGGAAGGCGGGACGCCTCAGGCGCCGCCGCTCAGGATGGGGAGCAGCGCCCTATTCTGCCCACCGGAACTCCAGGGCAAGCCGCTCCGCGCCGGCTGGCCAGGCAGCCGGCAGGACCAGCAGGGTCAGACGCCCCTTGGCCGGCGCCCGGGGGAAGTAGAGGAACCCCTCGGCGCGGCCGCCTGCCGTGAGCGTCCCGAAGGGGAAGGCAGCGGCGAGAAGAGCCTCCCGGGCCCCGCCGGTTCCAGCGCCGAAGACGAGGCCGATGCCGAAGATCCCCACCGTGGGGTGTGGACCGGCCGCCCCCACGCTGATGTGCGGGCTGACCCCGGGCCCTCGGTCCGGCCCGGCCGCGGCGACCGCCGCTTCCGCTGGCGCCAGGGCGGCCACCTGCAACCCATCCTCGCTCAGAAGGAGAAAGTCACCGGGCGTGAGGGGAAGCACCCCGGGCCCTGCGTGCTCCACCCGGACCCGGAGGGGGAAGAGGTGCTCCCGGGCGGCGGCGGAGGCCGGCGCGGCGAGGTCCGCGGTGACCGTGAGGCCGCGGGATGTGGCCGTGGTCCGCTGCCCGTCGGCCTCGACCAGCGCGCCGGGGGAGGGGATCGCCACGAGGTGCGGCCCGGCGCAGCCCGCCAGGAGGAGGAGCGCCAGGACGAGCCCGACCCGACGTCGGCTTCTAGCTGATCGGGACATCGAGGGAGCCGCCTGTGGCCCCCTGGGGCGCACCCTTCAGGGCGGACTCAAGGGCCGCGTGGAGCTTGTCCTGGGCGCCCCGCAGCCGCTTCACCATGACCCGGGTGAGGTTGGTCATCAGCTTGTAGCCGATTTTCGGATTGGCCTCGCAGAGGCTCTGGAAATCTTTCTTATCCAGGGTCAACACCTCCGCCTTCTTCACCACCACCGCGGAGGCCGTGCGGGGACCGCCGTCCACGATGGCCAGCTCCCCGAAGCACTCGCCCGGCCCCAGGATCGCCAGCGTCCTCTCGTCCCCCTCTCCCAGCATGAGGCTGATCTTCACGCTTCCCGCCCGGACGAGAAAGAGGGACTGGCCGGCCATGCTCTCGGTGAAGATGGTGCTCCCCTCCGCGAAGGTCTTCTCCTTGGTCTTCCCGGCCACCTTCTGCAGCTCCTCGCCACTCAGGTCGGCGAAGATGGGGCTGTCCTTCAGGCTCTCGGCCTTTGAGGCCATGCTCCCCTCCCCCGGGCGGCGCCGGTCAGGCGTGACTGTAGCACGGGGGCGAGCGATTGCAAAGAGGCTG
>JAKEHP010000047.1 GCA_022614955.1 Candidatus Methylomirabilota bacterium | reverse complement strand
TGCGAGGTGCCGGCCGAGAACCGCCTCGGGGAGGAGGGGGCGGGGTTCGAGATCGCGGTCGCCCTGCTCGACGGCGGGCGGGCCGGGATCGCGGCCCAGGCGGTGGGGATCGCCCAGGCCTGCCTGGAGGAGGCGGTGGCCTACGCCAAGGAGCGGCACCAGTTCGGCCAGCCGATCGCCAGCTTCCAGGCGATCCAGCACCAGATCGCGGACATGGCCACGCAGGTGGAGGCGGCGCGCCTCCTCACGCTTAGGGCCGCCGCCCTCAAGGACGCGGGCCAGCCGGTGCGGGTGGCCTCCTCCATGGCGAAACTGTACGCCAGCGAGGCGGCCAACCGGGTCGCCGCGGCCGCGCTCCAGATCCACGGAGGCTACGGGTACCTGAAGGACTTCCCCATCGAGCGGCACTACCGGGATGCCCGGGTCCTCACCCTGTACGAGGGGACCTCGGAGATCCACCGGCTCCTGATCGGTCGCCACCTGGCCGCCTGAGACGCGATCGGGCCGCGGGAGGCAACCGGACACCACGGAGACAGGGAGTATGGGCATGGACGACAGGAAAGCGAAGGAACGGCTCAGGGCCGAGGCGGCCCGCTGGGAAGAGGAGACGCTGAAGCCCCTCCTGGAGAAGGCGCCGGAGCGGGCCAAGGAGTTCAGCACCGTCTCCCATAAGCCGGTCGAGCGCCTCTACACCCCCCTCGACCTGCCGCCGGGGCGCTACCTGGAGGACCTGGGGTTCCCGGGCGAGTACCCCTTCACCCGCGGGATCCACCCCACGATGTACCGGGGCAAGCTCTGGACCATGCGTCAGTACTCCGGCTTCGGGAGCGCCGCGGAGACGAACCACCGCTACAAGTACCTCCTGAACCAGGGGCAGACCGGCCTCTCGGTCGCCTTCGACCTGCCCACCCTCATGGGCTACGACTCGGACCACCCGATGGCGGCAGGGGAGGTGGGGAAGTGCGGCGTGGCGATTGACTCGCTGGAGGAGATGGCCACCCTGTTCGACGGGATCGCCCTGGGCGAGATCACCACCTCCATGACCATCAC
>JAKEHP010000344.1 GCA_022614955.1 Candidatus Methylomirabilota bacterium | reverse complement strand
CCCCCCAATGCCTGTCGCACTTCCTCCCCCAAAAAAAGAAAACCGCGGGCGCTCGTCACGAGCGCCGCGGCCCACCTCCCCTGCCCACTGCACGTGCGGCATCAATTGCTGCTGCACCCTGCCCCGTCCTACCGCCCTGCCAGGAGCCGGAAACCGGCGCGGAATATAGCCACGCCACTTTCGGTGTGTCAAGCCAATTTTCCGCCCTGGCGTCAAAAGCTTTTCCTGTCGAAACTCCTCTCTAACGCGCAGCGTTACTCCCTCTGGAGAGCCTGGGGAAGTTGACTTCTCGGGCACGGATGGGCTAGGCTACTTCGCGTGGGCCCGGCTACCCGTCGGCGGGCCCACCGATACCGCGAGGAGCTCAAATGCGCATCCGCAAAGCGGTCTTCCCGGCAGCCGGCCTGGGGACCAGGTTTCTGCCCGCCACCAAGGCCCAGCCCAAGGAAATGCTCCCACTCGTGGACAAGCCGGTCATCCAGTACGTCGTGGAGGAGGCGGTGGCAGCAGGCATCCAGGACGTGATCATCGTGACCGGCCGGGGGAAGAACGCCATCGAGGACCACTTCGACCAGGCGGTCGAGCTGGAGGCTTTCTTGCAGGCCAAGGGGAAGACCGACCTCTTGGCGGAGATCCGCCGCATCCCGATGCTGGCCTCCATCTGCTACGTCAGGCAGCGGGAGGCCCTCGGCCTCGGGCATGCCATCCTCACCGCCAGGAGCCTGGTGGGGGAGGAGCCCTTCGCCGTGCTGCTGGGAGACGACGTGGTGGATGCCCCGGTCCCCTGCATCGGCCAGATGCTGGATGTCTTCGCCCGCACCGGCGCGCCCGTGGTGGGGATCATGGAGGTGCGCCCGGAGGAGGTCTCCTCCTACGGCATCGTGGCCGGGGTGCCGGCCGGTGACCGGCTCGTGCGGTTGACGGGCCTGGTGGAAAAGCCGCCCCTGGCGGAGGCCCCCTCTCGGCTGGCTATCGTGGGACGCTACATCCTCACCCCCGACATCTTCCCCGCCCTCGAGGCAACGCCCCCGGACGCGCGGGGGGAGATCCAGCTCACGAACGGGCTCCGTCGGCTGCTCCGGACCCGGCCGATCTACGGCTACCGCTTCGAGGGTCGCCGCTACGACGCGGGGAGCCGGCTCGGTTTCCTCCAGGCGACGGTGGAGCTGGCCTTGAAGCGGTCGGACGTGGGCAAGCCATTCCGCGACTACCTCCGGGGGCTGGCCCTGGACACGGAGGGGCCGGCCGACTCGGGTCGGACCCCCGGCTGAGGCGAGCGACCGGAGACCGCAACCACGATGGAGAAGGAGCGCCCCGCCCCCCCCGAGCAGAACCCCGA
This sequence comes from Candidatus Methylomirabilota bacterium, assembly GCA_022614955.1. Taxonomy (GTDB): domain Bacteria; phylum Methylomirabilota; class Methylomirabilia; order Methylomirabilales; family JACPAU01; genus JACPAU01. The sequence continues at coordinate 4,553 of JAKEHP010000344.1, read as the reverse complement.
GCCCCCCCAGGAGCCGGCCCCGACGGAGAGGGACCCCCTGGAGGCCTACGAGGACCTGGAGCGGGCGGGCTTCGAGAAGATCAAGCGGAAGCGGAACCCCCCGCGGGATGTCCGGGCCTCGGCTCGGCGCGACCGGGAGGGGCCACCGCCCCGCAAGCGCCGCTGACGAGAAAGGAGCCCTGCACCGTGAAGCCCGAGGATGTGGACGTGAAGGACCCCCAGACGGCAGAGAGCCCCCCGGCGGGAGAGGGGGGCGCGCCCGGTGCCCAGGAGAAGAAGCTGCCCGAGGTGATTCCGGTCCTCCCGGTGCGGGACGTGGTGGTCTATCCCTTCATGATCCTGCCCCTCTTCGTGGGGCGGGACAAGTCCATCCGGGCGGTGGACGAGGCGCTCACCCGGGACCGCATGATCCTCCTGGTCGCCCAGAAGGACGCGGAGGCGGAGGACCCCGGGACCCAGGAAATCTATCCCATCGGCACGGTCGCCATGATCATGCGGATGCTGAAGATGCCGGACGGCCGGGTGAAGATCCTGGTGCAGGGGGTCACCCGGGCGAAGGTGACCCGGTTCGTCCGCACGGACCCCTTCTTCGAGGCCCGGCTCCAGGAAATGCCGGACCAGGAAGTCCCCACCATGAGCCTGGAGTTGGAGGCCCTCATCCGCTCTGTGAAGGAGCAGGTTGCCAAGAGTGCCTCCCTCGGGAAGTCGGTCTCGCCTGACGTTCTGGTCATCATCAATAACCTGGATCACCCGGGGCGGCTGGCCGACCTGGTGGCCAGCAACCTGGACCTCAAGGTGGACCAGGCGGTGGAGGTCCTGGGGATCACCGACCCGGTGGCGCGCCTCAAGCGGATCAACGAACTGCTTCGGAAGGAGCTGGAGGTGCTGGAAGTCCAGCACAAGATCCAGAGCTCCGCCCGCGAGGAGATGGACAAGACGCACCGGGAGTACTACCTCCGGGAGCAGCTGAAGGCCATCCAGAAGGAGCTGGGGGAGGCGGACGAGCGGACGGCCGAGCTGGAGGAGCTGGCGGGCAAGATCGAGAAGGCCAAGATGCCCCCCGAGGTGGAGGAAGAGGCGAAGACGCAGCTGAACCGCCTCTCCCGGATGCACCCGGACGCCGCCGAGGCCTCGGTGGTCCGGACCTACCTGGACTGGCTCATCGAGCTCCCCTGGAAGAAGCAGACCCGGGACCGGATCAGCATCAAGAACGCCCAGAAAATCCTCGAGAAGGACCACTACGACCTGGAGAAGGTGAAGGAGCGGATCCTGGAGTACCTGGCGGTCCGGAAGCTGAAGAAGAAGGGGATGAAGGGTCCCATCCTCTGCTTTGTGGGTCCCCCCGGGGTCGGGAAGACCTCCCTCGGGAAATCCATCGCGCGGGCACTGGGGCGGAAGTTCGTCCGGATCTCCCTGGGGGGGGTCCGGGACGAGGCAGAGATCCGGGGGCACCGCCGGACGTACATTGGGGCGCTCCCGGGCAAGATCATCCAGGGGATCAAACAGGCCGGCACCAACAACCCCGTCTACATGATGGACGAGGTAGACAAGGTGGGGGCGGACTTCCGCGGCGACCCATCCGCGGCGCTCCTGGAGGTCCTCGATCCGGAGCAGAATGTCTCCTTCACGGACCACTACCTGGGGGTGCCCTTCGACCTGAGCAACGTCATGTTCATCACCACGGCCAACCTGGCCGACCCCATCCTGCCCGCCCTGAAAGATCGGATGGAGATCATCGAGATCTCGGGCTACACCGAGGAGGAGAAGCTCCACATCACGCGCAAGTATCTCTTCCCCCGGCAGCTTTCGGAGAACGGCATTACCGCCAGGCACCTGGAGCTGACGGATGAGGCCATCCTGAAGATCATCAATGAATACACCCGGGAGGCGGGCCTCCGGAACCTGGAACGACAGGTGGCCGCCATCTGCCGGAAGGTGGCGAAGGAGGTGGCGGCGGGAAAGCGGGAGCAGGCGAAGGTTTCGCCGAAGACCCTGCACAGCTTCCTGGGGGCCCCGAAGTTCCTCTCGGAGCTGGAGCAGGAGGAGGACGAGGTGGGAGTGGGCACGGGCCTCGCCTGGACCCAGACGGGCGGGGACGTCATGTATGTGGAGGCCACCACCATGAAGGGGAAGGGGCAGCTCACCCTCACCGGCCACCTGGGGGATGTGATGAAGGAATCGGCCCAAGCGGCCCTCTCGTACGCCCGGGCCCGGGGGGGCGACCTGGGGATCCGGGAGGAGGTCTTCGGGAAGCTAGACCTGCACGTCCACGTCCCCGCCGGGGCGATCCCCAAGGATGGCCCGTCGGCGGGGATCACGATGGCTACCGCCCTCATCTCGGCCCTCACCCGCACCCCGGTCCGCCGGGACGTGGCGATGACGGGGGAGGTCACGCTGCGGGGGAAGGTTCTCCCGGTGGGCGGCATCAAGGAAAAGATCCTGGCCGCCCGTCGGGCCGGGCTCCGGGCCGTCATCGTCCCCCGGAAGAACGACAAGGACATCCAGGAGCTGCCCAAGACCATCAGCCGAGGTATGACCTTCGTGTACGTGGACTCCATGGATCAGGTCCTGGAGAGGGCCCTGGCCCGCCGGGTTGGACGCCGCGGGCGCCCGGTAGCGGAAGTGGCCCGGCCGGGGCGCCGCCGCGAGCGGCCGGCCCCGCCGCCCCCGGTGTAGGCAAGCGGACAGGGGGAGGCGAGAGGCGAGACCGGTGCACTTGGGACGGGGGGGAGTGGTGTGAGCCGGCGGCGCCGGGGCGGGGCGAGTGCGACGGCCAGCATCACCCCGCTCCTTGCCCACCGGAGGGCCCGGGAGGCCCTGGGCGTCCTGCTGGTGGCCGCTGCCCTCCTCACCCTGGTCAGCCTGGCCTCCTACGATTCTGCCGACCCCTCTTTCCTCCACTCCGGCGTCCCCGGCACGCCGGTCCGCAACGGGGCGGGATGGATCGGGGCGCATCTGGCCGGCGCCCTCTTCGGCCTCGGAGGGGCCGTGGCCCTCCTCCTGCCGCCCGGCCTCCTGCTGCTGGGCGTGCGGGCCTTCGTGAACGCCCGCCCGGTCCGGTTGGCCATGCTCCCCGCCGCTGGCGCTGCCCTGGGGATCCTGAGTCTCACCCTCCTCTTGACTCTCGTCCAGCAGGAGGCATTGCTGCCCGGCTTGAAGGGGGAGCCGCTGGGCGGGGTGCTGGGGGCGGAGCTGGTCCGCCACCTGCGGCCGGTGTTGGGCCGGGTCGGTCTCACCCTGGTGGCAGGGACCGCCCTTGCCCTGGCGAGCATCCTCTGTACCCGCCTTTCGCTGCTGGCGCTCCCGCTGACGCTGGCGGATGCCGCGGGCCGTGGGGCGCACAGGGCCCGCGGGCTGCTGGCAGCGGCCAGGGCCGCCCTCACAGCGGGCCGGCGCCGCCGGGATGCAGCCGAGGTGGCCACTCCCCCGGCGCCCCCCCTGGCGGCCTCCCCGCCCGCGCTGGCTGGCCCCGGCGGGGAAGCGCCGCCCCTCCCCGCAGCAGCGCCGGAGCCGGCTGAGCCGACGACGCCCCTGCCGGTTCCGCGAAGCCTCGAAGCCCCGCAGGAGATCCTCCCCTTCATCGCCCCCGCGGGGCGCTACGCCCCGCCCCCCCCTTCCCTCCTGGATCCCCCCGAGCCGGTCGCGGCTGGCCCGAGCGCGGAGGAGCACCAGCGGAACGCGGAGATCCTGGTCAAGACGCTCCGCGACTTCGGCGTGGAGACGCGGGTGGCCGACGTCAGCCCGGGGCCGGTCATCACCCGCTACGAGGTGGAGCCGGGACCGGGGATCAAGATCAACCGGATCGTGGGCCTGGCCGACGACCTCGCACTGGCGCTCAAGGCCATGAGCGTCCGCGTGGTGGCCCCGATTCCCGGGAAGGCGGTGGTGGGGGTGGAGATCCCCAACCAGAACCGGGCCCGGGTCTCCCTTCGGGAGATCCTGGGCTCGGCGGAGTTTGCCTCCCTTGCCTCCCCCCTTCCGCTGGCCCTGGGGAAGGACATCGCCGGCAACCCCATGGTGGCCGACCTGGCCCAGATGCCTCACCTGCTCATCGCCGGCACGACCGGCTCGGGCAAAAGCGTGTGCCTCAACGGCCTGATTCTCAGCATCCTCTTCAGCACCCCACCCACTGACGTGCAGTTTCTCCTCATTGACCCGAAGCGGGTTGAGCTCTCCATCTTCAACGGCATCCCCCATCTCCTGGACCGGGCCGTGGTGGAGCCGCGAGAGGCGGCCAAGAAGCTGCAGCTCGTCATCGCCGAGATGGAACGGCGCTACCGGGCCTTCGCCGAGGTCGGGGCTCGCAACTTGGCCGCTTACAACCAGTGGGCCGCCACGGTCCCGGCCCCGGAGGGGGAGGAGGCCCCCGCCTCCCTCCCCCACCTAGTGCTGGTCGTGGACGAGCTGGCTGACCTGATGCTGGTGGCGGCCCACGAGGTGGAGAACGCCGTGGCCCGGCTGGCCCAGATGGCCCGGGCGGTGGGGATCCACCTAATCGTGGCGACCCAGCGCCCCTCGGTGGATGTCATCACCGGCGTCATCAAGGCCAACTT
>JAKEHP010000343.1 GCA_022614955.1 Candidatus Methylomirabilota bacterium | reverse complement strand
GCGGCCGGGCGTCGTCACCCGCTCAGCCCCTCCCGCAATGCGCTGCATTGCGGCAGGAGGCCGAGGGGGTCCCACTCGGCCCGGCCGCTCGGGGGCCGCGCGCGGCGCCACCCGCGGCTCTGCTGCAATCTTAGGCGCAACTCGTTGGACTGGCACTAGGCGGGAACCCTGGGGGGAAGGCTGGAGTTGTGGAGGGTAGGCGCCGGGGCGCCCGCCGGGTCCTCCCGGTACGGGGCACGGCTCCCGGCGCGGAGTGAACGCAGCGAAGGGAGGCGCGCAATGCGGCGGATGACGGTGGTGGTGGCGGTGGCGCTGGCGGTGCTGGTGGCGGCAGGGACCGCTCTGGCCTTCCAGTGCCCGAAGCTGACGAAGGCGGCGGGGGAGTCCATCACGAAGGCCGAAGCGGCCGTGGGGAAGGTCGCCGACGCGAAGGCGAAGGCGGCGGCGCAGGCGATGGTGAGCCTGGCCAAGGAACTGAACGGGGCCGCGGAGGCGAGCCACAAGAAGGCGGTGGACACCAAGGAGGCCAACCTGCACTATCGGGCGGAGGCGGAGGCGAAGGCGGCGAAGGCCCTGGCCGACATGGCCGCCAGCATGTAGGACCGCTTTCGGCCGGTGAAGGCCCGGGGGGGGATCTCCCCCGGGCCTTTTTTGCCTCGGCGAATCCCGGGCCTTGAGCGTCCCTGGGTGCTGTGCTACCGTCCCCAGGGGACGGGTCGAAGTATGCTCCCAACCTGGCTGGCCTTTCCGCTTCACCCGCCGTTGGTTCACTTCGCCCTGGCGGCTGCCGTGGGGGCATCCCTCTTCGAGGGCTTGGGCCTCATCCTGAAGCGGCCTCGCCTCCGCCAGACCGGGGGCCACCTCCTCCACCTCGTCCCGATCCTTCTGGCAGGGACCATCGCAGCGGGCCTCTACGACGCCGACCCGGTCCCGCTGACCGGTCAGGTGGGTGCCCTGATCGTGCTGCACCGGAACCTGGCCTTCGGGGCGGGGGCGGCTTACCTGGTGGCCTGGGTGCTGCGCCGGGTGGAGGATCGGCGGTTCGCGGGACGCGGAGCGCCTCGCCCGTTCGTCATGGCGTACGGCCTGATCTTGCTCATCGGGTTGGGGCTGATCCTGGTGACGGGGTACTACGGCAGTGAGCTGGTCTTCAAGCAGGGCGTGAACGTCGGGTGAGCGGGCGGGCAGGACGGGGGAGGGGCTACGTGCGGGCCGGGAGGGCGGAGGCAGCCTGGGCTTGCTGGAAGCGGTGGAGGAGGTCGCGGGGCTCCTTGTAGTGCGGGTCAATCTCGAGGGCCCGCTTGGCGCAGCGGATGGAGCCGGTGCTGTCCCCCACCTCCCGCAGGCAGACCGCCTTGTTGAACCAGGCCTGCTTCAACATGGGGTCGTGCTTCAGCGCCTCGTTGAAGCAGTCAATGGCCTCGGCGTACTTCCTCTTGTGGAAGTGGCAGAGCCCCTTGTTGTTCCAGGCGGTCTTCAGCCAGTGGGGATCCTTCAGCTCCTTGATGGCTCGCTCCAGGTAGGCGATGGCGTGGTCGTACTCCGCCATGTGCATCGTCGCTGCCCCGAGCTCGAGTGCGGTCTCGACCTCGGGGGAAAGGGGCGTCCCGGGGCCAGTGGGGGTTCCAGCCGGCTTGGGGAGGGTCCGGAGACTCTCGGCCGCCGCCGCGAAGTACGGCTCCTGGACGGCGGCTGCTTTCACGGTCACGCGGGTCAGGGTGCTCCGGATACCGCGGGCGGCGAGCACCGCATCCAGCCCGGGCTCCTCGGTGTCCCGGAGGAACCGCCGGGCGAGCTCCGCGATCAGGGCGGCCCCGGCCGGGGCGGACGTTCCGGGGGCGGGCTCCTCGAAGAGGGCGTAGGCCAACGCTGCGGGGGAGGCCGAGGCCAACCGGACGGCCTCGGGCAGGTCGTGTTCGGGCAGGCGCCCGGAGAAGCGCATCTGTAAATGTCCGAGGAGCCCCTCGCGGATCTGCTGGGAGGCGAAGGGGGAAGCCAGGAAGGTAAAGCGCTGCGGCCCCGTCAGGAACTGGCGCGCCAGGTCCAGGAAGACCGGGAACTTGGGGACCAGGGCGTACCGATTCTGCTTTCGGGGGCGGCGCGGGAGCTGGTGGCAGGAGAGGAGCCCCTCTCGGTGCAGGAGCTGGAGGACCATCAGGACATCCGGGACACTCTCCTTCAGGGCGGCTGCCAGCGCCTCAGCATCCAGGGGCTGAAGGGAGAGGAGCTGGAGGAGGATCTTCTCTCGGAGGAGAATGTCGTAGGGCTTCTTGTCCCGGAGGGAAGGCTCGAGGCGTCGGATCTCCTCGGCCACGCGCCGGGGGAGCGGCTCCCCCTCTGCCGTCAGGAGGAAGAGGAGGGCCGGCCGCCGGTTCACCAGGGCGGTCTGCAACCAGAGGAACTGCCCCTGCATGTACAAGAGAGCCCGCGGCCCGAGGGGGAGGATGCACCGGGCGCGGACGACGGCGTCCAGGTCGAGCGGATCATGCACGAGCCCGGCGCGGGTGAGCAGGTGCAGGATCCGCTCCGGGCCGTAGAGGCGGAAGTCGCTCCGGGCCGGGTCGGCCAGGCGGTCGAACCAGGCCAGGGCGGCCCGGCTGAACCCCCCCGGGGCCAGCGCCCAGGCCGTCAAACGCTTGGCCTGCCGCCGCTCCAGCCGGAAACGGCGGAAGAAGCGCCGGATCTCCTCCGGGCCGACCTCGCGGGCCGGGACGCGCCCCTCTCCCAGGAGGGGATGCGCCGTGGCTTTCTCCTTCGCGCGAATGTCCAGGAGAGCGCCACCGGGCGTCACGCTCAGCCGGGTCTTGGTGGGGGAGTAGCCGGCGGCATCGAGGAGCAGGCGGGCAAAGGCGTCAAAGGCAAGGCCCCGCTCCCGGCGGGACGGGGCCACGATGCGAACGAGTGGCAGCAGTTCCCGATCCTGCGGCACGCGCTTCCCACTCACGCTCTCTGCGACTCCTTGCGTGGGATGATGTCCGCGAAGCCCCTCCCGCATGTCACTAGAGAAACAGAACCGGGCGAAGCCCCGCCCGGTGTGGCCTCGCAGCTCTTGGTTTTGGTAAGTCGTTTTGTAACATGCGGATAGAGGACCGTCAAGAAGGAAGTGGGAGACCGGTTGCCATCGCCATTGACTTCTGGCCTTCCTAAATGGTAGCCTTCGACAGCTTAGGAACTCCTTAAGGACAATTGACATAATCAATTGATTTTGCTAGATAATGTGTGAATAAGACCTCTGAAGTCT
>JAKEHP010000342.1 GCA_022614955.1 Candidatus Methylomirabilota bacterium | reverse complement strand
GGGGCGCTCCGCCGACACCCCCGTGGGCCCGGCGGAGATTCCGCTCAGGGGCGAGCTTCCCGAGGACACCATGCTGCTGGCGGGAGAGGCCGTCGCCGGATCCCCGTTAATCGGCGTGCTGGAGGCGGAGGTCCGGCGCAGCCAAGCCAGCGCCGAGCTGGCGAGACTCGAGGAAAAGCCCGATTACATCTGGTCCGCCAGCTACCAATACCGGGGTGACCTGGAACCCATGGTGATGGGGATGTTCGGCGTGCGGCTCCCGTTCTACAAGGCACGCAAACAGGCCCAGGCGGTGGCGCAGGCCGAATCGGAACTCACCGCCGCCCGCCAGGATCTGGCGAGCCTTGAAATTCAGACCCAGTCCGCCGTCCGGGAGCTTTCTGCCCGCGTGCGGCGCGCGGAAAGACTCCTGAGCCTCTACAGCCAGGGAATCCTGCCGCAGGCCGCCACCACCCTGGAGTCGGCCCGCTCCTCCTACTCCGTGGGGCGGATAGGCTTCCTGGATCTGCTTAGCGATCTCAAGGCGCTCCTGGAGGCCCGTAAGGACGAAGCCTCGCTCGAAGCGGAACGCACGCAGGCCCTGGCGGCGCTGGAGCCGCTCGTGGGACGGCAGCTGCTCGAAGCGCCGGAAGGCGGCGACGCCGCGGGAGGCAGCCATGCGTCCCTCCGTTAAGTGGATGCTGGGGACCCTGTTCGTCCTGGCGCTGATCGCGGTGGGGATTGTCGCCGGGATTCGCATCCTCGGCCCGGCGGGCGAGTCCGTCGAGAACGCCAGCCCTGGCGGAGCCAGCCAGCAGACGGAGGCCCGCTACCACTGTCCCATGCACCCGACCATGGTTTCCGACAAGCCGGCGGATTGCCCCATCTGCGGCATGAGGCTCGTCCCGATAGAGGAGTCGGAACCCGAGAGGCCGCCCGCTCAGACGCAGCCTTCCCAGACCCAGCCCGCGCAGCCCCGGAAGGTCATGTACCGCTCCACCATGAATCCCGCTGAAGTCTCCGAATCCCCCGGCAAGGACTCCATGGGGATGGAGATGGTCCCCGTGGAGGTGGAGGAAGGCGGCGTCGGAGGCGTGGCAGGGCTTGCCTCCGTTCAGATTCCGCTTCGCAAGCGC
>JAKEHP010000341.1 GCA_022614955.1 Candidatus Methylomirabilota bacterium | reverse complement strand
GTGGATGTCTACGTCCCCGGCTGCCCCCCCCGGCCCGAGGCCCTGATCTACGGCGTGCTCAAGCTCCAGGAGAAGATCGCGCAGATGACGATCGCCCGGCCCGAGACGGCGGCGGCGAAGGCCTAGCCTACCCCCGAGCGCGGCGTCGCGTTGCGGGGGGTCACGTGAGCGGCCCATGGCGCAATTTTGTCGAGATGGTCGGTCGGGAGTAACGGCCGGAAGCGTCACCGACACGCTGGGCCGACCGCTCCGCGATCTGCGGATTTCGGTCACCGACCGCTGCAACTTCCGCTGCGTCTACTGCATGCCGAAGGAGGTCTTCGGCCGCGACTACCAGTTCCTCGAGCGCGAGCAGCTCCTCACGTTCGAGGAGATCGAGCGGCTCACCCGGATCTTCACAGCCCACGGCGTAGAGAAGATCCGCGTGACCGGCGGTGAGCCCCTCCTGCGCCGCAACCTGGAACGGCTGATCGGGATGCTGGCGCGCATCCCGGGGCTCGACCTGACCCTCACGACCAACGGCTCCCTCCTGGCCAAGCAGGCGCAGGCGTTGAAAGATGCCGGGCTGCAGCGGATCACAGTGAGCTTGGACTCGCTCGACAACGACGTCTTCACCGCCATGAACGACGTGGACTTCCCCGTGGATCGGGTCCTGGCGGGAATCGAAGCGGCGGCCGCCGCGGGTCTGGCGCCGATCAAGATTAACATGCTCGTGAAGCGCGGCGTGAACGAGCGGAGCGTGGTTCCGATGGCCCGCGCCTTCCGCGGGACCGGGAGGATCCTCCGCTTCATCGAGTACATGGACGTCGGCCACACCAACGGCTGGCGTATGGACGACGTCGTGCCCGCGGCCGAGATCATCGCCAGGATCAACACCGAGATGCCGCTCGAGCCGGTCGAGCCGAGCTACCGCGGCGAGGTCGCCACCCGATGGCGCTACCGGGACGGGAGCGGCGAGGTCGGCGTCATCGCCTCGGTAACGCAGGCGTTCTGCCGCGACTGCACCCGCGCCCGGCTCTCGGCCGAGGGCTCGCTCTATACGTGCCTCTTCGCGACGAAGGGCCACGACCTGCGCGGGCTCCTCCGCGGCGGCGCCTCCGACGCCGAGATTGCCGGCGCCATCGCGGCCGTCTGGCGCGTGCGCGATGACCGCTACTCGGAGATCCGCTCGTCCGAGACGGTCGGGCTGCCGAAGGTTGAGATGTCCTATATCGGGGGGTAGCGGCCGATCGCGCCCGACCTTCCCAGGGAGGATGGATCTCCGTGCACCTGATCGATCCCCAGCCTTCGACCGACCCTGCCGCCCTCGCCTTCCCGCGGACGCTCTACCGTCCCGTCGCGGAACGGGATGCCTGCGGCACCGGCTTTGTAGCGAGCATCGCCGGGGAGCGGCGGCACGGCATCCTCCGGATGGGGGTGGAGGCGGTCATCAACCTGACTCACCGGGGGGCGGTGAGCGCCGACGGGAAGACCGGGGATGGGGCCGGGGTCCTCACCCAGATCCCCCACGACCTGTTCCGCCGCGAGCTCCTGGGGATGGGCGTCCGGCTGGAGCGGGACGCCGACCTCGGGGTGGGGATGATCTTCTTCCCCCAGGCTCCCGAGCGCCAGCGCCTCTGCCGAACCATCATCGAGGGGACGCTGGTCCGCCACGGGATCCTCCAGTTCGGCTGGCGGCTCGTCCCCATTGACCCGGGGGCGTTAGGCGCCAAGGCGCTGGCGACCGTCCCCCGCATGGAGCAGGTCCTGATGGGCCGCCCCCCGGGGACGGACGACGAGGGCTACGAGCGCACCCTGTACCTGGCCCGCAAGGAGATCGAGGAGCAGGTCCGCGGCGAGGGGATCAAGGACTTCTACATCCCCTCCTTCTCCCACCGGACCGTGGTCTACAAGGGGCTCTTCGTGGCGCCCCAACTCCCCCGCTTCTACCGGGACCTGGCGGACCCCCTCTACACTACGGCGCTGATCGTCTTCCACCAGCGCTACAGCACCAACACCTTCCCGACCTGGTTCCTCGCCCAGCCCTTCCGGATGCTGGGTCACAACGGGGAGATCAACACCCTCCAGGGCAACCAGAACTGGATGTACGCCCGGGAGAAGGAGCTCCACTCCAGGGTCTGGGGGACCCGGGTGGACCGCCTGCGGCCTCTGCTGGCACCGGGCGGGAGTGATTCCGCCAACCTGGACAACGTGCTGGAGGCCCTGGTCCTCTCGGGGCGCGACATCCGCCACGCCTTCATGATGCTGATCCCGGAGGCGTGGGAGAACATGCCCCAGATGGACCCCGCCCTCAAGGCCTTCTACGAGTACCATGCCTGCCTGAGCGAGCCCTGGGATGGCCCCGCGGCCATCGCCTTCACTGACGGGGTGATCGTGGGGGCCACGTTGGACCGGAACGGCCTGCGGCCGGCCCGGTACAACGTCACGGGTGACGGCATCGTTGTGATGGCCTCCGAGGTGGGGGTGGTGGAGCTGGACGACGCCGTCATCATCGAGAAGGGGCGGCTGGGGCCGGGGAAGATGATCGCCGTGGATACGGCCCGGGGCCTCCTGCTACACGACGAGGAGATCAAGGGGGAGATCGCCACCCGGCGGCCCTACCGGGAGTGGGTCGCCAAACAGATCGTGCGCCTGACGGCGGCGCGCCCCGGCGCCCTGGCGGTGCCTGGGGAGCGGCCGGCCCTCACCCGCCTGCAGCGGGCCTTCGGCTACACGGCGGAGGAGATCAGCCTCGTCCTGACCCCAATGTTCTCCGAGAAGAAGGAGCCGGTGGGGTCCATGGGGGATGACACCCCGCTGGCCGTCCTGTCCCGCCGGCCGCGTCTCCTCTACTCCTACTTCAAGCAGCGGTTCGCGCAGGTGACCAATCCCCCCATTGACCCGCTGCGCGAGCAGATCGTGATGTCCCTCAGCACCTACGTGGGAAGCCGGGGCAGCCTCCTGGAAGAGGCGCCGGAGTCGGCGCGCCTCATCCACCTGGAGAGCCCGATCCTCTTCGACCACGAGCTGAAGGCCCTACGCCGGATGGAGGACCCCCTCTTTGCCTCGGTGACCCTCTCCACGTGCTTCACCGTGAGCGACGGCCCGGCCGGGCTGGAGCGGGCGCTCCGGCGCCTGACGGAGGAGGCCAGCCGGGCGGTGGACGAGGGGAAGGCGGTCCTGATCCTGAGCGACCGGGGCGTGGATGCGGACCACGCCCCCATGCCCATGCTCCTGGCTGTCGGCGCCGTCGTCCACCACCTGATCAAAAAGGGGAAGGGGATGCGGGCCGACGTGGTGGCGGAGACGGGGGAGGCCTGGGAGCACCACCACTTCGCCACCCTCATCGGCTACGGCGCCGCCGCGGTCAACCCCACCCTCGCCTTCCAGGCCGTTGCCGCGGTGGCGGCGGAGCAGCACGACGGGGACCCCGCTGCCGTGGAGAAAGCCCTGGGCAACTACAAGGCGGCCCTGGACAAGGGGATTTTAAAGATCATGTCCAAGATGGGCATCTCGGCCCTGGCCTCCTACCAGGGGGCGCAGATCTTCGAGGCCATCGGGCTGAGCGAGGCGGTGGTCGAGCGCTGCTTCGTGGGCACCCCCTCCAGCGTGGGCGGCATCGGGCTCCGGGAGATCGCGGAGGAGTGCCTGACCCGACACCGGGATGCCTTCGGGGTCACGGAGGACGGGAAGTTGGTCCACTCGGGCTTCTACACCTATCGGAAGTCGGGGGAGCAGCACGCCTTCAACCCGCCGATGGTCAAGGCGCTGCACGCGGCGGTCCGGGGGGGAGACTACGCGCAGTACCGGAAGTACGCGGAGCTGGTGAACGAGCGGGAGCCGCTGGCCCTGCGCGACCTCCTCCGGTTCCGCCCGGGAAAGCCGATCCCCCTGGAGGAGGTGGAGCCGGCCGAGGAGATCACCAGGCGGTTCTCGACCCAGGCCATGTCCATTGGGGCGCTGGGACCCGAGGCCCACAAGACGCTGGCCATCGCGATGAACCGCCTGGGGGCCAAGTCCAACACGGGGGAGGGGGGGGAGGACCCGGCCTGGTTCCACCCCATGGACAACGGGGATACGGCCAACAGCAAGATCAAGCAGGTGGCCTCGGCCCGCTTCGGTGTCACGCCGGAGTACCTGGTCCGGGCGGAGCAACTCGAGATTAAAATGGCCCAGGGGAGCAAGCCTGGCGAGGGGGGGCAGCTGCCCGGGCACAAGGTGGCCCCGCACATCGCCCGCATCCGCCGGGCGGTTCCGGGGATTCCCCTCATCTCGCCCGCGCCCCACCACGACATCTACAGCATCGAGGACCTCTCGCAGCTCATCTACGACCTCAAGATGGTCAACCCCCGGGCCAAGGTGGGGGTGAAGCTGGTGGCCGAGGCGGGGGTGGGGACCATCGCCGCCGGGGTGGCCAAGGCTTACGCCGACGTGATCCTCATCAGCGGGCACGACGGCGGCACCGGGGCCTCCCCTCTCTCTTCGATCAAAAATGCCGGCGCGCCCTGGGAGCTGGGCCTCTCGGAGACGCAGCAGGTCCTGGTCCTGAACGACCTCCGGGGGCGCGTCACCCTGCGCGTGGACGGCGGCATGAAGACCGGGCGGGACGTGGTCATCGCCGCCATGCTGGGGGCGGAGGAGTTCGGGTTCGGGTCGGCCGCGGTGGCGGCCATCGGCTGCGTCATGACCCGCCAGTGCCATCTCAATACGTGCCCGGTGGGGATCGCGACGCAGAAGCCGGAGCTCCGCGCCCGCTTCAAGGGCCAGCCGGAGCAGGCTATCTGGTTCTTCCTGCACGTGGCCCAGGAGGTTCGGGAGATCCTCGCTCCCCTCGGCTTCCGGAAGCTGGAGGAGGTCGTGGGGCGGACCGAGCTGCTGGAGCAGATCCTGCCCACCACCCACCCGAAGGCCCACACCGTGGACCTGCGGGCGGTCCTGGGCGACCCCGACCCGGAGGGGATGCGGCCGCGCCGGTGCATCCAACCTCGCAACGACCGGGGGGATGTCCCCCTGGACGAGACCCTGCTCCAGGACGCCGCGCCGGCCCTGGAGCGGGGGGAGCCGGTGCGGCTTCTCTACCCCATCCGGAACATCCACCGGACCGTGGGAGCGCGGCTCGCCGGGGTCATCGCCGACAAGTATGGGGACGCGGGCATGCCCGACGGGACCATCACCCTGGAGTTCACCGGGAGCGCCGGCCAGTCCTTCGGGGCCTTCCTGGTCAAGGGGATGGTGCTGCGCCTCACGGGTGAGGCCAACGATTACGTGGGGAAAGGGATGGGGGGCGGCGAGCTCAGCCTGTGCCCGCCCGCGGGGGCTCGCTTCATCGCCCACGAAAACGTCATCATGGGCAACACCTGCCTCTACGGGGCCACCGGCGGCTTCCTGTTTGCCGCCGGGCGGGCGGGCGAGCGGTTCGCCGTCCGCAACAGCGGCTGCACCGCCGTGGTGGAGGGGGTGGGGGATCACGGCTGCGAGTACATGACGGCCGGCTGCATCGTCATCCTGGGCGAGACGGGGCGGAACTTCGGGGCCGGCATGACGAACGGAGAGGCCTACGTCCTGGACGAGGCCGGCGACTTCCCGCAGCGGTATAACCCCGAGCTGGTTACCATCGAACGGGTGACGGACCCGGAGGATGCGGGGCGCCTGCGGCACCTGGTCGAGCGGCACGAGCGTGCCACCGGCAGCGCTCGGGCCGCCGAGTTGCTGGCCCGCTGGGGCGAGGCGCTCCCCCGCTTCTGGAAGGTGACCCCGAAGCCCCCCGAGGGGCTGCGCGAGCCGCCCCCCCGGGTGGAGGAGGTCGCCGCGGAGCCGGCGACGGCCGGGGCACGCTAGTGGGCGAGATGCCGGCGGCGGAGGCCACCCTCATCATCGCTGCCAGCGAGGCGGATGCGAACCTCTACTACGCGGCCCGCTTCCTGGCCCCGGACCCGTTCATTTTCCTGGAGGTGGCTGGGGAGAAGGTTCTCCTCCTGAGTGACCTGGAAATTGATCGCGGGCGCCAGCAGGCGGCAGTCCAGACGGTGCTCCCCTTCAGCCGCTACGAGGAGGAGGCCCGCCGGGCCGGCGAGGCGACTGGACTGGCGGCGGTCGCCGTGCGGCTGCTGCGGGAGCGAGGGGTCTCGGCCGTCCAGGTCCCGGCCAACTTCCCCCTCGGCGTCGCGGATGACTTGCGCGCCCGCGGGGTGACGGTCCGGGCGAAGCCCGACCCGTTCTATGACGCCCGGACGGTGAAGACGGCGGAGGAGGTGGCCGCCATCAGCCATGCCCTGGCCGCCACCGAGGGGGCGATGGACGTGGCCATCGGGGCCCTCCGGGCTGCCGAGATGCACGGGGGAGTCCTGACGCTGGAGGGGGAGGTCCTGACGAGCGAGCGGGTCAAGCGGATGATTGCGGCCCATCTCCTGGAACGGGACTACCTGGCCCAGCACACGATCGTGGCCGGGGGGGATCAGGGCTGCGATCCCCACGAGGACGGCCACGGACCGCTCCGGGCAGACACGGCGATCATCATTGACATCTTCCCCCGGTCCATCGCGACCCGCTATCACGGGGACCTGACCCGGACGGTGGTGAAGGGGGAGGCGTCGGCCGCCCTGCGGAATCAGTACGCCGCTGTCCGGGCCGCCCAGGAGGAGGCGCTGGTGACCATCCGGGCCGGGGTCGAGGGGCCGGCGGTCCACGCCAGGGTCTGCAGTCTCTTTGAGGCGCGGGGGTATCGGACGGGAGAGGTGGGCGGCCGGATGCAGGGGTTCTTCCACGGCACCGGCCACGGTCTCGGCCTGGAGATCCACGAGCCGCCCCGGGTGAGCAAGATCCCCGCGACCCTTCAGGCCGGGAACGTGGTGACCGTGGAGCCCGGCCTCTACTACCCCGGGGTGGGAGGCGTCAGGCTCGAGGATGTGGTGGTGGTAACGGAGACCAGCTGCACCAATCTGGTGAAGTACCCGAAACTCCTGGAAATTTGACGAGGGCTGGCGGCAAAGTCTCCGAGTGATGCCTTGACAGGGATGAGGTTGAGTTCTGGCGGGCCGCGGGATACACTGTAGGGTGCGGGCAGGCGGTCGCTGGGATGACCCCCGGCACGCGAAGAGGGGCGATGGCGGTCAAGCTTCCCATCTACATGGACTACCATTCCACGACCCCGGTGGACCCGGAGGTCCTGGAGGCGATGCTCCCCTATTTCCGAGAGCACTTCGGCAACGCCGCCTCCCGGAACCACCCCTTCGGCTGGAACGCCGAGGCGGCCGTGGATCGCGCGCGGGAGCAGATCGGATCCCTCATCGGGTGCAAGCCCCAGGAGATCGTCTTCACCTCCGGCGCGACCGAGTCGGACAACCTGGCCGTCAAGGGCGTGGCCTACGCGATGAAGCACAAGGGGGACCACATCGTCACCTCGGTGATCGAACACCATGCGGTCCTCGACTCCTGCAGGCGTCTGGAGAAGGAGGGCTTCCGCGTCACCTACCTCTCGGTGGACAAGGATGGGCTGGTGGACCCGATGGCGGTGGAGGAGGCGATCACCGACAAGACGATCCTGGTCACCATCATGTACGCCAACAACGAGATCGGGGTCCTCCAGCCGGTGAAGGAGATCGGCGCCATCTGCCGGCAGAAGGGGATCGTCTTTCACAGCGATGCCGTCCAGGCGGTGGGCAAGATCCCGGCCAGGGTGGATGACCTGAACGTGGATTTCATGTCGCTCACGGCCCACAAGATGTATGGGCCCAAGGGGGTGGGCGCCCTCTATGTCCGGATGACCAAGCCCCCGGTGAAGCTGGTCCCGCTGATGGACGGCGGCGGGCACGAGCGGGGCCGGCGGTCCGGGACCCTGGCTGTTCCGGGCATCGTCGGCCTCGGGGCGGCGTGCGTGAAGTGCGAGCGGATCATGGAGGAGGAGAGCAAGCGCCTCGTCGGCCTGCGGGAGCGGCTGAAGAAGGGAATCTTCGGGCGGCTGGATCACGTCTACCTGAACGGCCACCCGGAGAAGCGGCTTCCGGGGAACTGCAACATCTCCTTCGAGTTCGTCGAGGGGGAGTCCCTCCTCATGGCGATGAAGGAGGTGGCGGTCTCCTCCGGGTCGGCCTGCACCTCGGCCACGCTGGAGCCCTCCTACGTCCTCATGGCCCTGGGCGTGGGGGAGGAGCTGGCCCACAGCAGCATCCGGTTCGGCCTCGGCCGTTGGAACACTGAGGAAGAGGTGGACTTCGTGGTGGAGAAGGTCGGCGAGCGGGTGAAGCGGCTGCGGGAGATGTCGCCGCTCTACGCGATGGCGTTGCA
Source organism: Candidatus Methylomirabilota bacterium (assembly GCA_022614955.1). Lineage (GTDB taxonomy): Bacteria > Methylomirabilota > Methylomirabilia > Methylomirabilales > JACPAU01 > JACPAU01. Next base: position 1,309 of record JAKEHP010000341.1, on the reverse strand, counting down.
GGGCGTGGACCTGAAGTCGGTGCAGTCGTCCAGCCGCTGAGCCCGGTCTTCCGGAGGCCGGACGGCGTGGAGCGGATGCGGAAGGAGCGGATCCCGGAGGTTGGCGAGCGGATCCCGGAACGATGCTCAGGCGGCGTTGGCTCGGGGTTTGACCTGTAGCACGACGCGGAAGGAGGGGAACGGATCATGCTGATCATGACGGAGGTGGCGGCCGAGAAGGTGAAGGCCATCATGAAGAGCGAGGGGACCCCCGAGGACCACGGCCTTCGGGTCCGCGTGATGGGAGGGGGGTGCTCCGGCTTTCAGTATCAGCTCGCCTTCGACACCGCCAAGGAAGGGGACGAGATCGTGGAGCAGAACGGGGTCAAGCTGATGGTGGACCCCAAGAGCCTCCTGTACCTGGTGGGGACCGAGGTGGACTATGCAGACGGCCTGAGCGGGTCGGGCTTCACGCTGAAGAACCCCAACACCAAGGGGACCTGCGGCTGCGGCCAGTCCTTCCAGGCGTAGGGGGGCGGCGCAGGCCCTCCACGGCGTTCTCCGACGCCGCGGGGATGGGCACGGGGCAAGCCGCGCCCGCTTCCACTGAGGCGGGGAGGGACGGATGCAGGTCACGACCATTCCGGGGCCGGTGACGGCGGAGCAGGAGGAGCGGGACTTCGAGGAGCGGGGGCTCCTCTTGATCACTCTCGACCGGATGGTCAACTGGGCCCGCAAGTCCTCCATCTGGCCGGCCACCTTCGGGCTGGCGTGCTGCGCCATCGAAATGATGGCCACCGGGGCCTCCCGGTTCGACCTGGCCAGGTTCGGCGCCGAGGTCTTCCGGGCCTCGCCCCGCCAGGCGGACCTGATGATCGTAGCCGGGCGGGTGAGCAAGAAGATGGGCCCGGTCCTCCGGCGCATCTACGACCAGATGCCGGAGCCCAAGTGGGTCATTGCGATGGGGGCCTGCGCCTCCTGCGGCGGCATCTTCAACAACTACGCCATCGTCCAGGGCGTGGACACCATCGTGCCGGTGGATGTCTATGTCCCGGGCTGCCCGCCGCGGCCGGAGCAGCTCATCCACGGCATCATGATGCTCCAGGAGAAGATCGGGAAAGAGCGCCACGCCCTCCGCGACCTCTTCTCCCTCCCCTGGAAAAAGTAATGGAGCCCCCATGACCACAGCCCCGCAGACGATTGCAGCCCTGGCCAACCGGGAGTACCCGTACGGCTTCGTGACGGAGATCGAGGCGGACGCTGCGCCGCGCGGGCTGAACGAGGCCATCATCCGCCTGATCTCGGCCAAGAAGGCCGAGCCCGCGTGGAT